>NZ_JBAWKM010000016.1:0-150842 GCF_037095675.1 Pseudomonas sp. CCNWLW23
GTCATCGTCAAGATTAAATTCCGAAACCCCAATTGCGAAAGCAGTTGGGGTTTTGTTTTGCCTGCGAGAAAGTTTTCGGCCTGCCATCGGGGAAATTCATCCTGAAGTGGATGGCGAGTTTTGGTATGGTGCAGCTCGTTTTTTAACGGACTGATGTCCTGCCCACGGATCGGCACTCATTTATGTCAAAGAGTTGCTGTAGAAATGCCTGAACCAATCCCGATCAAGGATCATGAAAAAGAGACGCGGCTGGTCAACAAACGATTGATCGCCTGCGCTCTGTTTGTCTTCGCCATCAGCTGCGCTCTGGTGGTGCGCCTGTACATCCTCCAGGTCGTGGAATTCGACTATCACTCGACCATCTCCGAAAACAATCGCGTCCATGTCCTCCCGATACCGCCGACGCGTGGATTGATCTACGACCGCAACGGTGTGTTGCTCGCCGACAATCGCCCCAGCTACAACCTGACCATCACCCGTGAGCGTGCCACCGACGTCAATCAAGAATTGGACGAAGTCATCAACTTGCTGCACTTGCCTGCTGAAGACCGCACGGTGTTCGACAAGGCGATGAAGCAATCCCGGCATCCGTTCACACCGGTCACCCTGTTTTATGAGCTGACGGAAGAGCAGATTGCCGTCCTGGCGGTTAACGAGTTTCGCTTGCCGGGCATTGATGTCGAGCCGCAGTTTGTCCGGCACTATCCCCTGGGCGCACATTTCGCCCATTCGATCGGTTATGTCGGTCGGATCAACGAAAAAGAATCGAAAACTCTCGACTCCGTGGAATACCGAGGTACGCAGTCCATTGGTAAAACCGGTATCGAGCGTTTTTATGAAGCGCAGTTGCACGGCCATGTCGGTTACGAAGAAGTCGAAACCAATGCTCAAGGCCGTGTGCTACGGGTACTCAAGCACACCGATCCGGTGCCAGGCAAGAACATCGTCCTGAGCCTCGATGTCAAGCTGCAAGAAGCTGCCGAAGCCGCTTTGGGCGACCGTCGTGGTTCAGTGGTAGCTCTCGACCCGTCCACTGGAGAAGTGCTGGCGATGGTCAGCAATCCGAGTTTCGATCCGAATCTGTTCGTCACCGGGATCAGTTCGAAGGAATATTCAGCGCTGCGAGATTCCATCGATCGGCCATTGTTCAACCGCGTATTGCGTGGCCTGTACGCCCCAGGCTCGACGATCAAACCGGAAGTCGCCATCGCTGGTCTGGACGCCGGCGTCGTGACCCCGCAGACCCGCGTATACGATCCCGGCTACTACCAATTACCGGACTTCGATCACAAGTATCGCAACTGGAACCACAGTGGTGATGGTTGGGTGGACATGGACGCGGCGATCATGCGTTCCAACGACACCTACTTCTATGATCTGGCGCACAAGCTTGGCATTGATCGTCTGCACGACTACATGGCGATGTTCGGCCTTGGTAAAAAAGTCTCGCTGGACATGTTTGAAGAGTCGCCTGGTCTGATGCCATCGCAAGCGTGGAAACGCGCTACTCGGCGACAGGCCTGGTATCCCGGCGAGACAGTTATTCTCGGCATCGGCCAGGGCTACATGCAGGTCACACCACTGCAATTGGCCCAAGCCACGGCACTGATTGCCAACAAAGGGATATGGAATCGGCCGCACCTGGCCAAGTCGGTCGACGGTGTAGCGCCGGTTGACGAGCACCCGATGCCGAACATTCTGCTCAAGGATCCGCGGGATTGGGAGCAGGTCAACCACGGTATGCAGATGGTCATGCACGATGCTCGAGGCATCGCACGAGCGGCGGCTGCGGGGGCGCAATACCGCATCGCTGGCAAGAGTGGTACGGCGCAAGTGGTGGCGATCAAGCAGGGTGAGCGCTACAACCGTGAGAAAACCCTCGAGCGCCACCGTGACAACGCCCTGTTTGTAGGATTTGCACCGGCCGAGCATCCGAAGATCGCCATCTCGGTAATGATCGAAAACGGCGAGGCGGGTGGTCGTGTTGCCGGTCCAGTAGTGCGGCAGATCATGGACGCCTGGTTACTCGATCAGGATGGCCACCTCAAGCCGCAATACGCAGCGCCGAGCAAAGCGCCGGGCGATCCTCACGTCTGAGGCGTAACGGTTCACAGCACAGGCTCCGTAAGCGGAGCCTGTGATTACGCACCGGGTACCGGGCAACTCATATCACCTTCCTCACATTTCAAATACTGCTTGAGGGTTTCTACTCTGGCCTTGGTTACGGCTGTGAGACAACTACTGTAAACCAATGGATAAACACTGCCGCCGTCCACCCCAGAAGCCGAAAACTTGCACTCGGCATCCCGGAAGCTGACCCACGCCCGCTGCGCGTTGACCAACAGCTTCTTTCCGTCCGGGTTGTCCTTCAGGCGTCCGGTGATCTGCTGATAGAGCGTATTCAGTTCCTTGTCTGCCGCTTTGAACGCTTGCCCCGCGCATTGATTCATCGTCGCCTGATCGCTGGCGTTGGTGCAATCAACGGCGGCATGGGCGAAAGGGGCAAACAAAAAAGGCACAGAGGCCAGAAGCAAACGCACTGACATAAGGTTCTCGCTATCTCGAGTGGAAAGGGTGTATCGATTGTTATGTACGTAGCCGGGACGCCTCAAGCAAGCGATCCGCAGTGGCCGTGATTTCCTCGCCTTCATGCAACTGCTCCAGCCAGTGTTCGGGGATCGCCCGAGCGCTGTAGTAAGCACCTGCCAACTGACCCACGATAGCAGCCGTTGTATCCGCATCATCACCGAGATTGGCTGCTTTCAACACCGCTTCGGCGAATGTCTGCGTATGGTGAAAGCACCACAAAGCGGCTTCCAGCGATTGGACGCTATAGCCACTGCCTTTTATTTCAGTTTCCGCTTTGTGAAGGTACTCACCCTGAGCAATCGCAACCACCTTGGGCTGGGAAAGCTTGAGCAGTGGCGCCCGGCGAAGCTGTGTTTTCTCCGCACCCTCAAGCGCTCGTGCAATCAGATCAGCCAGCAATTGGCAGCACTCGATTGCCTCCGGCGCCGCATGGGTTGTGCGCGAACTGCCGGCAGCGTGGATCTGGATCTGTCCAGCGTCCGGAAAATAAAACAGCACGACTGGTGCCAACCGCATCAGCGACCCGTTACCAGCAGTCAACGGGTCAGTCGACCCTGCGAAAGGCTCCCCGGTTCGCTGATACTGTTCCAGCGCCTGGCTGACGGTCATGCCAATGTCGAAACATTCGCCGGTGGAGCTCAGGTATCCCCATTTCCACCAATTGAGATAGCGGCCCATCTGATCAGCCGCGTCGAAGCCGTTTTTGCGCAGCAGGCTCTCGGCCAAGCACATTGCCATTGAAGTGTCATCGGTCCATTGCCCTGGCTTGAGCTGGAACGGGCCACCGCCGACCATGTCGCTCAGCGGCTGGAATGATCCTCGCGGCTGGAACTCAACTGTTGTGCCGACCGCATCGCCGCAAGCCAGGCCGAGGAGGGCGCCGCGATACCGATCGGCGAGAGAAGGCTGCATGATTCGTCCTTGTTTCTGCGGATTCGCTGGCAAGATAACAGGTCATGCGGCGCCGATCACAGAGCGCAAACTACCGCAGAATGTGTCCGCTCGAATCGGTGGCTGCAGCGCTTCGATACAACTTCGCATTGGACATGTGGTCATACAAGCCTAGTGTTCAGAACAGGAGGTGACGTATGAAACCAGTACCTAACAGTTTCGAACGCAAGATCACGCTCAAGGCGTCGCGTTCCCATGTCTGGCGTGCATTGGTCGATGCGGAGGCGTTTGGCCAGTGGTTTGGCGTGGCGCTCGAGGGCCGGCGTTTCATTGCCGGCGAGTGGACGCAGGGTCAGGTCACTTACCCCGGTTATGAACACGTATTGTGGAATGTGCTGATCGAGCGGGTCGAGCCGCAGCAGTTGTTTTCTTTCCGCTGGCACCCGTATGCGGTCAACCCGAAGATCGACTACTCACAAGAGCCGACCACGCTGGTCAAGTTCGAATTGCAGGACTTCGAAGACGGCACTCTACTCAAGGTCTCGGAATCCGGCTTCGCGCACATCCCTGATATCCGTCAGAAAGAGGCGTATTACATGGACAGTCGCGGCTGGGAGGAGCAGTTGAGCAGGCTTGAACAGTTTCTCGCCGAAAGCGCCAGGGCTCGTGAAAGCGGCGGTGCCTGACGGGTCTAAGGGTTTTCGGAAGTGTTTGTATGGCGAATGTCTTACACGTGTTGGTAGCTTTTACGACTATTGCTGATTGGATCCACTGGGTAATCTACACACATCAACTGAGACACAGGGAGTGTTTCAGGATCATGGACGATCGACCATCGCAAGGATCGCTGCCGACAGGGAGTCGATAATGGTCTTGGGAAAAACCCGCTTCGGCGGGTTTTTTTTCGCCTGAATGCAGGAGCCGCCGAAGGCTGCGATCTTTTGATCCTGCTTTTGAAAGCCAAGTCAAAAAGATCACAGCCTGGGCGAATGTCACCCCGTCACGAAGCAATCAACTGCCGCAACACATAATGCAGAATCCCGCCGGATTTGAAGTACTCGACCTCATTCAGCGTATCAATCCGGCACAAGACTTCGATTCTCTCCTGACGCCCATCCTCGCGAGTGATAACCAGCGGCAGGTTCATCCGCGGCCTTAGCTCGACGCCGGTCAATCCCAGAATCTCGAACGTCTCTTTGCCGGTCAGATTGAGACTCTTGCGGTTCTGATCAAGCTTGAACTGCAACGGCAGCACACCCATCCCGACCAGATTCGAGCGGTGAATACGTTCGAAACTCTCCGCAATCACCGCTTTGACGCCCAGCAGATTGGTGCCTTTCGCCGCCCAGTCACGGCTCGACCCGGTGCCGTACTCCTGACCGGCAATCACCACCAGCGGCGTACCCGAAGCCTGATATTGCATCGCCGCATCATAGATCGCCATTTTTTCCCCGGTGGGAATGTAAATGGTGTTGCCACCTTCCTCGCCCCCAAGCATCTCGTTGCGAATACGGATGTTGGCAAACGTGCCGCGCATCATCACTTCATGATTGCCGCGACGGGAACCGTAGGAGTTGAAGTCGCGCGGCTCGACGCCTTTTTCCTGCAGATACCGCCCGGCCGGGCTGTCGATCTTGATGTTGCCGGCGGGGGAGATATGGTCGGTGGTCACTGAATCGCCGAGCAAAGCCAAGACCCGCGCACCTTTGACGTCTTTCACTTCCGGCAGAGGTCCGGAAATGTCGTCGAAGAAAGGTGGATGCTGAATGTAGGTCGAATCGTCCTGCCAGACGTAAGTGGCCGCTTGCGGCACCTCGATGGCCTGCCATTGCTCATCACCGGCAAACACTTCGGCGTATTCCTTGTGGAACATCGCCGTATTGACCTGATTCACCGCCTCGGCGATTTCCCGGCTGCTCGGCCAGATATCACGCAGGTACACCGGATTGCCCTGCTGATCCTCGCCCAACGGTTCGCTGCTGATATCGGTGCGCACGCTGCCCGCCAATGCGTAAGCGACGACCAGCGGAGGCGAGGCCAGCCAGTTGGTTTTCACCAGTGGGTGTACGCGACCTTCGAAGTTGCGGTTGCCGGACAAGACCGACGCGACGGTCAGATCGGCTTTCTGAATGGCTTTCTCGATCGGCTCCGGCAGTGGCCCGGAGTTGCCGATGCAGGTGGTGCAACCGTAGCCGACCAACGAAAACCCGAGCTGATCAAGGTACTGTGTCAGTCCGGCAGCCTTGTAATAATCGGTGACGACTTTCGAACCCGGCGCCAATGAACTCTTCACCCAAGGTTTGCGCGTCAGGCCTTTCTCGACGGCTTTCTTCGCCAGCAACCCTGCCGCCATCATCACGCTCGGGTTGGAAGTGTTGGTGCAGGAAGTGATCGCGGCGATGACCACGGCACCGTTTTTCAGGCGATAGGTCTTGCCCTCGTATTCGTAGTCCGCTTCGCCCACCAGATCGGCGTTGCCCACCGCCACGCCGCCACCGCCCTCGCTTTCCAGGCGTCCTTCTTCCTTGCTGGTGGGTTTGAATTGCAGGTCGATGAAATCACTGAAGGCCTGCGCGACGTTCGGCAGGGAGACGCGATCCTGCGGACGTTTCGGTCCGGCCAGGCTTGCCTCGACGCTGCCCATGTCCAAGGCCAGGCTGTCGGTGAACACCGGTTCCTGACCCGGCAGACGCCACAGGCCTTGAGCCTTGGTGTAGGCCTCGACCAGCTTCACCACTTCCGGCGGCCGGCCGGACAGGCGCAGGTATTCCAGCGTGACATCGTCGACCGGGAAGAAACCGCATGTCGCACCGTATTCCGGGGCCATGTTGGCGATGGTTGCGCGGTCGGCCAATGGCAGGTCGGCGAGGCCGTCGCCATAGAATTCGACGAATTTGCCGACCACGCCTTTCTTGCGCAGCATCTGCGTTACGGTCAGCACCAGATCGGTGGCGGTGATTCCTTCCTTGAGCTTGCCGGTGAGTTTAAAGCCGATCACTTCCGGAATCAGCATCGACACCGGTTGCCCAAGCATCGCCGCTTCCGCTTCGATCCCGCCCACGCCCCAGCCGAGCACGCCGAGACCGTTGATCATGGTGGTGTGGGAGTCGGTGCCGACCAGCGTGTCGGGGAACGCGTAGGTGCGGCCATCCTCGTCTTTGGTCCAAACGGTGCGGCCGAGGTACTCAAGGTTGACCTGGTGGCAGATGCCGGTACCCGGCGGGACCACGCTGAAGTTATCGAACGCACTCTGGCCCCAGCGCAGGAAGGCATAGCGCTCGCCGTTGCGTTGCATTTCGATGTCGACGTTCTGTTCGAACGCACTGGCGCTGGCGAACTTGTCGACCATCACCGAGTGGTCGATCACCAGATCCACCGGCGACAACGGATTGATCCGCTGCGGATCGCCGCCGGCCTTGGCCATTGCCGCACGCATGGCGGCGAGATCGACCACGGCGGGGACGCCGGTAAAATCCTGCATCAATACACGGGCAGGGCGGTACTGGATTTCCCGATCAGAGCGGCGCTCCTTGAGCCAGGCGGCGATGGCTTTCAGGTCGGCGCCGGTGACAGTTTTTTCGTCCTCCCAGCGCAGCAGATTTTCCAGCAGGACTTTCAACGACATCGGCAGCCTGTCGAGGTCACCCAGGCTTTTGGCGGCTTCCGGCAGGCTGAAATAGTGGTAGGTCGTGGCGTCGATTTGTAGGGTTTTCAGTGACTTCAGACTATCGAGGGACGGCATTACGATCACTCCTTTGAGTCCGCACGGCTACGGACTGAGGGGACGGGCAGAGCATTAAACCTAGCCCTGTTTTGAGTAGCTGGCTAATAACTGGACTGTATGAGCGGAACCAAGGTTCCGACTTCAGCTATCATGCGCCGGTTTTCGTGACAGGCATTGCGGCAACGCAAGGCTTGAGCATCGCGCAGCGGCCGAATGATCGACCGCTGCCCAGGAGTAAGAATGAACACCCTATTCATGCATTGCCGGCCCGGCTTCGAAGGCGAAGTCTGTTCGGAGATTTCCGATCTCGCCGCCCGTCTCAATGTCGCCGGTTACGCCAAAGCCAAGACCGCCACGGCCTGCGCCGAGTTTGTCTGCACCGAAGCCGACGGCGCCGAACGCCTGATGCGCGGTCAGCGTTTCGCCGAATTGATCTTCCCTCGGCAGTGGGCGCGCGGCTTTTTCATTGATCTGCCGGAAAACGATCGCATCAGCGTAATCCTCGCGCACATGGCCGATTTCCCGGTGTTTGGCAGTCTGTGGCTGGAAGTGGTCGATACCAATGACGGCAAGGAACTGTCGAATTTCTGCAAAAAGTTCGAAGGCCCGCTGCGCAAGGCGCTGACCGCCGCTGGCAAACTGGTGGAAGACGCCAGCAAGCCGCGTTTGTTGCTGACCTTCAAAAGCGGACGCGAGGTGTTTCTAGGCATGGCCGATGCCGGCAAT
This sequence comes from Pseudomonas sp. CCNWLW23, assembly GCF_037095675.1. NCBI lineage: Bacteria > Pseudomonadati > Pseudomonadota > Gammaproteobacteria > Pseudomonadales > Pseudomonadaceae > Pseudomonas > Pseudomonas sp. CCNWLW23. The sequence goes on from NZ_JBAWKM010000016.1 coordinate 7,931, forward strand.
TCGGCAATGTGGCCGATGGGCATTCCGCGCCTGAAGTTTCCCCGCGAGGCGCCCAGCCGTTCGACCTTGAAGCTGGAGGAGGCGTGGCACCACTTCATTCCACGTGATCAGTGGGAAGATCGCCTGCACAGCGACATGACCGGCGTTGACCTTGGCGCCGCGCCGGGCGGCTGGACCTGGCAACTGGTCAACCGGGGCATGCTGGTGACGGCGATCGACAACGGCCCGATGGCTGAAAGCCTGATGGAAACCGGGCTGGTCCAGCATCTGATGGCGGACGGTTTTACCTTCAAGCCGAAGCAGCCGGTGGACTGGATGGTTTGCGACATTGTCGAGAAACCGGCGCGCAACGCGGCGATGCTGGAAGAGTGGATCGGCGAAGGACATTGCCGCGAAGCAGTGGTCAACCTGAAGCTGCCGATGAAGCAGCGTTATGCCGAAGTGAAACGTCTGCTCGAGCGCATTGCCGATGGATTCAAGGCACGTGGGATCAAAGTTGATATCGGCTGCAAGCAGCTGTATCACGACCGCGAGGAAGTGACTTGCCATCTGCGCCGGCACGACAGCAGAAAAACCAAATCGCGCTGACACAACACTGAACCTGCGGGAGCGAGCCTGCTCGCGAAAGCGGTGGGGCTGACGGATTGCCTTCGCGAGCAGGCTCGCTCCCACATGGGTTGGACGATATCCCAAGCAATGCGCGACAATGCCGGCCAGTTTCTGGAGTGAACCATGAGTGAAATGATCGATACCCCGGTCGACGGCACCCTCGACGCCACCGGCCTCAATTGCCCGGAACCGGTGATGATGCTGCACCAGCACATCCGCGATCTGGTGCCCGGCGGCCTGCTCAAGGTGATCGCCACCGATCCCTCGACCAAGCGCGATATCCCCAAGTTCTGCGTGTTTCTTGACCATGAACTGGTCAGCCAGCACGAAGAGGCCGGCACCTATCTGTACTGGATTCGTAAGAAGTCCTGATTCTGGGAAAAAAAAGACCTGCAAATGCAGGTCTTTTTTATGGGTGATCAACCCGCCGAACGACTGATTCGAATCCGCTTGCGCGCACTGCGTGTCAGACGAATCGACAGCATCAACGCTGCGCAGCTTAAGCCGACAATCAAACCCTGCCACAAACCGCTCGGACCGCGTGGCTCGCCGAGCCAATCGGTCAGGCCCAGCGCATAACCGACCGGCAAACCAATCCCCCAGTAGGCGAACAGGGTCAGGATCATCGTCACCCGAGTATCCTGATAACCACGCAGTGCGCCTGCCGCAGTCACCTGGATCGCATCGGAAAACTGGAACAGCGCTGAATAGACAATCAGCATCGCCGCAATGTGAATCACCGTTGGATCAGCGGTATAGATCGCCGCAATCGGCTCGCGCAGCGCCAGCATCAGGCTCGCCGACAGGCAGGCGTAGGCCAGCGCCGTGCCCATGCCGACTCCAGCGGCAAAACGCGCCTCACGCGGTTCCTCGCGGCCCAGCGCCTGGCCGACACGCACGGTAACCGCCATGCCCAGCGAGTACGGGATCATGAACACCAGCGAGCTGACGTTCAGCGCGATCTGATGCCCGGCCACCACCGTCGCGCCGAGGCTGCCGATCAGCAGGGCGATCACAGCGAAGATGCTCGACTCGGCAAACACCGCGATGCCGATCGGCAAACCAATCGACAGCAGACGTTTGATCACCGTCCACTGCGGCCAGTCGAAACGGCTGAACAGTTCGCTTGAGCGATAGGCTGGTGCCCAGCGTTCGTAGCCGGCCAGGCCCAGCGCCATCACCCACATCACGATTGCCGTGGCCCAGCCGCAGCCGACGCCGCCCATGGCCGGCACGCCGAAGTGGCCATAAATGAAGATGTAGTTCAACGGGATGTTCAATGCCAGACCGCACAGGCCCAGCACCATGGCCGGGCGGGTGCGGCCGATGCCGTCGCTGGTGCAGCGCAGCACGTGATAGAAGGCCACCGCCGGCAAGCCGCTGGCGATGCCGTGCAGATATTGCATGCACGGGCCGATCAACTCGGGATCGACTTTCATCAGATGCAGCACCGGCTCGGCGGCGATCAGCATCGAGGTGGCGATCAATCCGACTACCAATGCCAGCCACAACGCCTGACGCACGATCGGGCCGATCTCGCTGTGCTTGCCGGCGCCGAAACGCTGGGCGACTTTTGGTGTGGTGGCCAGCAGGGTGCCGGTCATCAACAGAAACACCGGGACCCAGATCGAGTTGCCCAGTGCCACTGCCGCCAGGTCCTTGGGCCCGACGCGCCCGGCCATCACCGCATCGACGAAGCCCATCGCCGTGGTCGCCAGTTGCGCGATGATGATCGGCAGGGCGAGGGCGAGCAGGTTTTTCAACTCCAGGCGAATCCGCGCAGGGCGGCTCAGCGAGACGGCGACAGGTTGGTCAGTTACAGGGTTCACAGGCAAAGCGTCCAGAAAGTATTGATGCGCAGAGCGGCGCATTCTACGCCGCTGACGCCTCGGTCAGGAAATATCCTCTGTTGCGTATTTGTAAGCGCAAACCCTGCTGGCTGATCGACGCGTCAGCACCTAAACTGCCGATCCGCCCAAGGAGCCCGCCATGCTGATTGTTGCCGACGAAAATATCCCGCTGCTCGATGCCTTTTTTGCCGGTTTCGGTGACATCCGCCGAGTGCCGGGCCGCTCCATTGACCGCGCGACGGTCGAGCACGCCGATGTGTTGCTGGTGCGTTCGGTGACCAACGTCAATCGCGCGCTGCTTGAAGGCAGCAAGGTGCGCTTTGTCGGCACCTGCACCATCGGCACCGATCATCTGGATCTCGATTACTTCAACGAGGCCGGGATCTGCTGGTCGAGCGCGCCGGGTTGCAATGCCCGTGGTGTAGTCGACTACGTACTGGGCAGTCTGATGACGCTGGCCGAAATCGAAGGCGCGGATCTGACTCAGCGCACTTACGGCGTCGTCGGCGCCGGTGAAGTGGGGGGGCGCTTGATCAAGGTCCTCAAGGGCCTGGGCTGGAACGTCAAGGTTTGCGATCCGCCGCGTCAGGCTGCCGAGGGCGGCGAATATGTCAGCCTCGAGCAGATCATCGAACAGTGCGACGTGATCAGTCTGCATACGCCATTGACCCGCAGCGGCGACTCTGCAACCTGGCACCTGTTCGATCAACAGCGTATGCAGCAACTCAAGCAGGGTGCATGGTTGATCAACGCGGCGCGCGGCCCTGTGGTGGATAACGTTGCGCTACGTGAGGTGCTGCTGGAGCGCGAGGACCTGCAAGCGGTGCTCGACGTCTGGGAGAAGGAGCCGGAAGTCGACCCTGCGCTGGCCGAGCTCTGCGTATTGGCCACGCCCCATATTGCCGGTTACAGCCTCGACGGCAAGCAACGCGGGACCGCGCAGATCTATCAGGCCTACTGCGCTTTCATTGGCCAACCTGCGGCTATCGCGCTCAGTGATCTGCTGCCAGCAACCTGGTTGTCGGAAGTTTCCCTGCACGGTGACAGCGATCCGGCATGGGCGCTGGCGATGTTGTGCCGGGGCGTATATGACCCACGCCGTGATGATGCGGATTTCCGCCGCAGTCTGGTGGGGAATGTCGCCGAGCAGCGAGCGGCGTTTGACGTGTTGCGCAAGCAATATCCGGTGCGACGCGAGATCGAAGGGCTGAAGGTGCGAATCCAAGGTGATGCGCCGGGGTTGCGGCAGATTGTTGAGGCGCTGGGGGCGGTGGCTGTCTGAATCAGCGCTGGCCTTTTCGCGAGCAGGCTCGCTCCCACAGGGGATCTACAGTGCAGCAAAGTTAAAGGTGGGAGCGAGCCTGCTCGCGAAAGCCACACCACCAATCCCGAATTGCAGATATAAAAAACCCGGCCAATCAGGGCCGGGTCAGGAAGACGGTGGCTACATCACTCTTGTTCGGCAGGCTTGACCAATCGCTTCTCCAGTTCGCGGCAAGCGTCCTGGATCATGTCTTCAGTGATCGGTACTTCGCGGCCCTGCTCATCGATAATCGAGCAACCCAGAGACTGACCGGGTTTGGTGCGCATCACTTCAATCTTGTCTTCGCTGCTGTGTTGCAAGGACATGGCCTGTCTCCTCATCAGGTTGTGTGCCTAAGTTAAAACCGCCACGTGACCAGGCTGTGACAACTCCCTGCGGTCTGTCGGCGGGCGGCATCTCTACTCAAACAGAAATGACCGCTCGTCTCAACCGCAACCTTAGACCAATCGTTTCTAGCATCCGGACATCCCGGGCATATTTAACCTGACTCATTGTGATTTACAGAGTTCCACCCCATCTGAGTCTGTAGGCTGGCCCGATCCATCTGCGCAGACGTGAACTCCATGATCTCCATGCTTTCTTCCCGACACCGGCGCGCCCTGCGCCTGACCAGTCATTTTCTCCTGCCGTACCGCTGGCATGCCTTCGGCGCTCTACTCGCGCTGATCGTCACCGCCGGCATTACCCTGTCGATGGGGCAGGGCATCAAGTTGTTGGTAGACCAGGGTTTCATGACCCGTTCGCCGCATCTGCTCAATCAGTCCATCGGCATTTTCATGTTGCTGGTGCTCGGGCTGGCGCTGGGCACCTTTGCCCGTTTCTATCTGGTGTCGTGGATAGGCGAGCGCGTGGTCGCCGACATTCGCCGTCAGGTGTTCAATCACCTGGTGTATCTGCATCCGGGCTTTTATGAGGACAACCGCAGCACGGAAATCCAGTCGCGCCTGACCGCTGACACCACGCTGCTGCAATCGGTGATCGGCTCGTCACTCTCGCTGTTCCTGCGCAATCTGCTGATGGTCATCGGTGGTGTAGTGCTGCTGTTCATCACCAATCCGAAGTTGACCAGCATTGTCGTGATTGCACTGCCGCTGGTGATCGCGCCAATCCTGATTTTCGGCCGCCGTGTGCGCAATCTGTCGCGCCAGAGCCAGGACCGTATCGCCGACATTGGCAGCTATGCGTCGGAAACCCTCGGCCAGATCAAAACCGTGCAAGCCTACAACCACCAGGTTCAGGACGAGCAGCGTTTCGCTTCGACCGTCGAGCAGGCGTTCGAAACCGCGCGCAAACGGATCTTCCAGCGAGCGTGGCTGATCACTTTGGTGATCGTGCTGGTGCTTGGCGCGGTGGCGGTGATGTTGTGGGTCGGCGGCATGGACGTAATGGCCGGGCGTATCTCGGCCGGCGAGCTGGCGGCATTCGTTTTCTACAGCCTGATTGTCGGCAGCGCGTTCGGCACGCTGAGCGAAGTGATCGGCGAACTGCAACGCGCTGCGGGTGCCGCTGAACGCATCGCGGAATTGCTGCGCTCGGAAAACATCATCCAGCCACCGTCGACCGGACTGGTCACTCTGCCAGCGCGAGTCAAAGGAGAACTTGAACTGCGCGACGTGCGTTTTTCCTACCCGTCGCGTCCGCAAAGCTACGCCGTTGATGGCTTGAGTCTGACGGTGAGGGCGGGCGAAACCCTGGCGTTGGTGGGGCCGTCGGGCGCGGGCAAGTCCACGGTCTACGACTTGTTACTGCGCTTTTACGATCCGCGCGAGGGCCGGATTCTCCTCGATGGCGTGCCGCTGACCAGCCTTGACCCGCTGGATCTGCGCCGCTGTTTCGCCCTGGTCTCGCAAACCCCTGCATTGTTCTTCGGCAGTGTGGAGGACAACATCCGCTACGGCTGCCCGACGGCCACGCTTGAACAGGTCAAGGAGGCTGCGCGGATTGCCCACGCCCACGACTTCATCGAACAAATGCCAGATGGTTACCAGACTCATCTCGGCGACGGCGGCCTCGGGTTGTCCGGCGGTCAGCGCCAACGTCTGGCCATTGCCCGCGCCTTGCTGGTAGACGCGCCGATCCTGCTGTTGGACGAAGCTACCAGCGCCCTCGACGCACAGAGCGAGCATCTGATCCAGCAGGCCCTGCCAACGCTGATGGAAAACCGCACCACGTTGGTCATCGCGCACCGACTGGCCACGGTGAAGAACGCTGATCGAATTGCAGTGATGGATCAAGGCAAGCTGGTGGCGGTGGGGACACATCAGCAATTGATCGCCAGCAACCCGCTGTACGCGCGGCTGGCGGCGTTGCAGTTTAATGATGGTTATGAGGCGACTAAACAGAACTGATGCATGGCGCCAACATCGGGCATCATTACGAACTGCATGATTTCAGGATGAGGATATGAGTCGTTATCAGCCGCCGCTGACCTTGACTGCACGAATGATTACGCTGATCGCCGAAATCAGCGAACAGATAGGTCAGCTCTTGGCTGTGGACGATAGTCGGCAGACGCCTCAGCTGCGTCGAAGCAATCGAATCCGTACGATTCAGGCTTCGCTGGCTATCGAAAACAATACATTGAGTGTTGAACAGGTCACTGCGGTCATTGCCGGGCGTCGAGTCCTGGGGTTGCCCAAGGATATACAGGAAGTTCACAACGCTTTTGCGGCGTATGAGTCGATGCCGACCTGGAATCCGGGCAGCAAGCCTGATCTGTTGCGAGCCCATGAGTTATTGATGCACGGTTTGATAAAAGATAGTGGGCAATTACGCCGTACGGGCGTTGGCATCTATCGAGGCGATCAGTTGGTGCATATGGCGCCGCCCCCGAGCCGGATTGCGCATCTGGTCGATGACCTCTTGGCATGGCTTGGCTCATCTGATTGGCATCCGTTGATCATCAGTTGTGTCTTCCATTACGAATTCGAGTTTATTCATCCTTTCGCGGATGGAAATGGGAGGATGGGGCGTCTCTGGCAAACTCTGATTCTCAGCCAGTGGCGACCGGTGCTTGCCTACTTGCCAGTTGAGGCGGTTATCCGGGATCAACAGGACGCCTATTACGCTGCGCTCTCGACGGCGGACCGGATGGCAGAATCGACGCCGTTTGTTGAATTCATGCTCCACGCGTTGAGTCTTGCACTGCGCGAAGCCGTCGAAAGCGAGTCTGTGACCGACCCAGTAACCGACCCAGTAACCGACCCAGTAAAGAGGCTTTTGCTAACGTTGCAAAACCGGGCGCTGAAAACCAGTGAGCTAATGGGCGAATTGGGTCTTACACATAAGGCGACATTTAGATCCAACTACCTTAAACCGGCACTGGCAGCGGGATTGGTCGAAATGACGGATCCTCAAAGTCCGAACAGTCCCGTTCAGAAATACCTGCTCACAGAAGAGGGCAAGCTCAAGGTCGTGCAGGCGAAAAGATAGATCTGCTGCGCTAAAAAAATGCCCGTATTGCAGTGCGGGCATTTTTGTTGAACCAGATCAAAAGATCGCTGTCTTCGGTGGCTTCTACGTAACCGGCATTACCCGTTACTGATCATCAAAATACCGCTCATGCCAATCCACCAGCGGTTGCGGCGAGTTGAGCTTCTGGCCGTAGATCACCGAGTAGGACAACACGTTCTGCACGTATTGACGGGTTTCGTCGAACGGGATGCTTTCCACCCAGACGTCGAAACTCAGGTGATCAGCGCCGCGCAGCCACTGACGCACGCGGCCCGGCCCGGCGTTGTAAGCGGCGGAGGCGAGCACGCGGTTGCCGTTGAACTGGCTGTGCACCTGGCTGAGGTAAGCGGCGCCGAGCTGAATGTTCTTGTCCGGATCGAGCACTTGCTGCGGTGAGGCCAGTGGGATGCTGAACTTGCGCGCGGTTTCCTTGGCCGTGCCGGGCATCAATTGCATCAGGCCGCTGGCGCCGACGCCGGAGCGCGCGTCGTCCATGAAGGCGCTTTCCTGCCGGGTGATGGCGAACACCCAGCTCGAATGCAGGCCGCGCACCTTGGCCTCACGCACGAGGGTATCGCGGTGCGCCATCGGGAAGCGGATGTCCAGATCGTCCCAGTATTGCGCCTGACTGATGGTGCGAATCGCCGGGAAGTACCATTTCAGGTCGTAGGCCAGTTTGGCCTGGGCGACCATTTCATCGCGGTTGAAATGACGGCTGACGTGATACCACTCGCGACGCCCATCGACGATCTGCCCGCGTGCATGAAACTCCAGCGCGCGACGTACGCCGGGGGTGTTGCGGACCTTGTTGATCAGCGCCTGGCTGAGCACCAGCGGTTTGTTGTTCAGCGAGTAAGGCGATTGTGAACGGTCTGCGGCGAGGAAGCCGTAGAAGTCTCGTTCCCGCGCCAGATTCTTGTACAGGGTCAGCGCTTGCGGGTTTTGTGGCTCGGCCAGTTCCAGGCTGCGCGCCTGCCAGTAGCGCCAACGGTTGGTGGTGGCCAGGTCTTGCGGCAGACGTTTGGTCAGCTCATAGGCATCATTCCAGCGTGCCAGACGCAAGAGCAGGCGCAGGCGCCATTCCGAGACGGTGTTGTCGCGCAGCTCCGGATCGTATTTGGTCATGACATCCAGCGCGCGGCTGTCGAAGCGGCGCGCAAGGGTCAGGCCGATCTCGCGAGCAATCGCGACTTTTTCATCACGAGAGAAATGCATGCTGCTGGCGTAACCGTCGAGCAAAGCCATGGCCTTGTCCGGATCCTGCCGAGCGAGGCGGCGCAGGCCGAGGCTGACGACGTCTGACATCGGCTCGTCGGCCGGGGTGAAGCGCGACGGCTGGTTGAGCAGTTCGGGTTTCTGCGCCACGTCGACCAGCAAGCGACCGCGCGGGGCGAGGGTGGTGAGGCCGTTGATCAGGCTGTTGGCCAGCGGATAGTTGCGGGCCTGCGCGGCAAGTTTGGTGCGCTCCCAGCGTTTCTGCTCGGTAAGCTGGCCGTCGGCAGCCCAGATGCCGAACAGCGCGTCACAGGCGGCCGGTTGCGATTTGCCGGTCAGCCAGAGTTTTTCCGCACTGGCATACCCTTCGGCTTTCTTGTCGTGGCTGATCTGGTACTGCGCGTTGAGGCAGTCCAGTTCGGTGAAATTCAGCTTCGGATCGTAATACTTGACGAAGGTCGCCCAGTCGCCACGGTCGGCGAGCCAGCGCAACCAGCGCAGTTTCATCCAATTGGCCTGCGGCAAATCACCGTGTTCGGCGAGGAATTTTTCGATCTCGGCGTTGCTCGCCGTCTTCAGGCGCGCGGTCAGTTCGTCGTAGGCCAGATACGGTTCCAGCGGATAATCGGCCAGAGCCTGGCTGTAACGGAAATACGGGCCGGTATCACCCTTGGCCAAGGCGCGCTTGGCTTCATCGTAATACTGGCGTTGGGTGGACAAGTCCACCGCCTGGACGGATTGAGCGGCAGTGGCGGTAAGAAACAAGCAGGACAAAACACTGAAAAGGCGACTGCGCATGAGACATCCGGGCAGAGAAATCATGACAAGTGCCGATCGAAATCCGCACTGAATTGCCTGTAGCTTAGCCTTTTGCCAGCAAGCGGTGAAAGCTTTGCGAGCCTCGCTGCACAAGTTCGCAACAAATGTTGTGCAGAGTGCTTCGGCAGACAAATTGCCGGCCTGCTCAAGCCTCAAGTCAGGTAGAATGCGCGCCCGGTTTTTGGAGAAGCTCATGACCCTGCTCAAATTCAGCGATGTGTCCCTTGCGTTCGGCGCTATGCCGTTGTTGGACAAGGTGTCCTGGCAGATCGCCCGTGGTGAGCGGGTGTGCATCATCGGTCGCAACGGCACTGGCAAGTCCAGCATGATGAAACTGGTCAAGGGCGACCAGAAGCCCGATGACGGCTCGGTGTGGCGTGCCCCCGGTCTGAAAATCGGCGAATTGCCGCAAGAATTGCCAGTGGCCGACGACCGGACGGTATTCGACGTGGTCGCTGAAGGCCTCGATGGTGTTGGCGCCTTGCTCGCCGAATACCATCACCTGAGCCAGAACATCGTCACCGACGCCGATCTGGACAAGCTGATGCACGTTCAGCACGACCTCGAAGCCCGTGACGGCTGGCGCTTGCAGACGCTGGTCGACAGCACCCTGAGCCGCCTGCAACTGCCGGCCGACAAGACCCTCGCCGAGTTGTCCGGCGGCTGGCGTCGTCGCGTGCTGCTGGCGCAGGCGCTCGTGTCCGAACCGGACCTGCTGCTGCTCGACGAACCGACCAACCACCTGGACATCGGTGCGATTGCCTGGCTCGAAGAAGCGCTGAAAGATTTCCAGGGCGCCGTGCTGTTCATCACGCACGACCGTTCCTTCCTGCAAAACCTCGCCACGCGCATCCTCGAACTGGATCGCGGCGGCCTGATCGACTGGAACAGCGACTACGCCAGTTTCCTCGTGCACAAAGAAGCCGCGCTGGCCGCTGAAGAAACTGCCAACGCGCTGTTCGACAAGCGTCTGGCTCAGGAAGAGGTGTGGATCCGTCAGGGCATCAAGGCCCGCCGCACTCGTAACGAAGGTCGCGTGCGCGCTCTGAAAGCCCTGCGCGTTGAGCGCAGTGAGCGTCGCGAGCGTACCGGCAAGGCCAACATCCAGCTGGAAACCGCCGACAAATCCGGCAAGCAGGTGATGGTCCTCGAGAACGTGAGCTTCGCGCATCCGGGCGGGCCGTTCCTGATCAAGGATTTCTCCATGGTCCTGCAGCGCGGCGACCGTATCGGTTTGCTCGGTGCTAACGGTACCGGCAAGACCACTCTGTTGAAACTGATGCTCAGCGGTCTGCAACCGACCAGCGGCAAAGTGGAAGAGGGCACGCGTATCGACGTCGCCTACTTCGACCAGTTGCGCCATCAGCTGGATCTGGAAAAAACCGTGATCGACAACGTCGCCGAAGGTCGCGACTTCATCGACATCGACGGGCAGAGCCGCCATGTGCTGAGCTATCTCGGCGACTTCCTGTTCAGCCCGCAGCGTGCACGCACGCCGGTCAAGGCGTTGTCCGGTGGCGAGCGTGCGCGTCTGTTGCTGGCGAAGCTGTTCAGCAAACCGGCGAACCTGCTGGTACTCGACGAACCGACCAACGACCTCGATGTGGAAACCCTCGAGCTGCTCGAAGAAGTGCTGCTGACCTTCAACGGCACCGTGCTGATGGTCAGCCACGACCGGGCATTCCTCGATAACGTGGTGACCAGCACCCTGGTCTTCGAAGGTGAAGGCAAGGTTCGTGAATATGTCGGCGGCTATCAGGACTGGATCCGTCAGGGCGGCTCGCCGCGTCTGTTGGGTGTGACTGAAAGCAAGTCGGGCAAGGCTGACCTGAATTCGGCGGTGGTTACCGCTGAGCCGGCTCCGGTGGCTGTGCCTGCCGCTGCCGCTCCGGTTGCCAAGAAGAAACTGAGCTACAAGCTGCAGCGCGAGCTGGAAGCCTTGCCGGGCGACATCGACGCCAAGGAGCAGCAGATCGCCGCGGTTGAAGCGGAAATGGCTGAAGCCGGTTTCTACCAGCGTCCGCCGGCGGAAACGGCCAAAGTGATTGCTTCGCTGGAGCAATTGCAGGCCGAGCTGGATGCGTTGGTGGAGCGTTGGGCCGAGCTGGATGCCTGATTGTTCCTGATGTAAAAAAGCCCGGCGCTCAGTGATGAGCGCCGGGCTTTTCATATGTAACGCGATCTGCCGGCTGGAACAGGTCACCTGTGGGAGCGAGCCTGCTCGCGAACGCGGTGTGTCAGGCAGCACTCATAGTGAATGTGCCGACGTATTCGCGAGCAGGCTCGCTCCCACAAACTGCAAGACAGATCAGCGTTTGACCAGGTGCACCGCCAGTACATCGCATGGCGCACCGTGCAGCACATCATTCGCGGTCGAGCCGAGCAGCAGTGCCAGGCCATGACGGCCGTGACTGCCGACCACGATCAGATCGCACGCTTGTTCCTTGGCAAAATGATGGATTTCCTGGCGGGGCTGGCCGTAGGTCAGATGGCAATTGGCGCCTTCAAGCTCTGGATATTTCGATTTGAGTTTTTCAAGACGCTCCTTGGCCTGATCGAACTGCTGTTGTTGCAGTTGTGACAGGTCCATCGGCACGTCGCCACCGAAGGCCATGGCCATTGGTTCAACGATATGCACCAGCGACAACTTGGCAGCGTTGCTCACCGACAGCTCGCGGGCGCGGTGGATCACAGGGTCGCACTCTTCGGTCAGATCTACGGCGACCAGTATGTGGTGGTAGGGCATGAGGTGCTCCTCCTGAGGGTTCGATATTGGTAAGTATGGCTGGTTTCAAGCGCATTGGTTCGCAAGTGACACAATGGGCTCATCAAAAATCGGGAGTACAGATATGACGGTCTGGCTGGTGGTGTCAATCCTGCTGGTAGTTTTAAGTCCACTGGCATGGTTGCGCCCATCGCGCACGCAGAGCGGGCGCATGGCCCTGCGCATGGAGGCGCGACGCATCGGCCTGGCGATGCAGCTGGCGCCGCAGGAGTGGCCGCACTGGCTGCTGCCGGAGCCGCCGAATCCCTGCGCCCAGTTCCACCGGCCGCGGCGTGGCAGTCAACCGGCGTGCTGGACCTACTGGCAGAAAACCCCGGGCGTGTGGGTCAATCAATGGCAAGAAGTCTGCGATGACCGGACCCTGCTCGATTATTTCGAAAAATTGCCGGGGAATGTTTTCAAGATCGAAGCGGACAAGCAGATGATCGCCTTGTACTGGGGCGAGAAGGGCGAGGCGACGGTTCTGCAGGATATCGACGCGACGCTGAAAGCGCTGGCGTGAAACGGCGACTTTTCTCACTGCAACGGTGTGGAAGGTCTGGCAGACGAGCAATAAAAAGCCCGACATGATTCGTCGGGCGGGTTGGCCAGGCAGGCCGGTAATCTTTTTTTGCGGCAGGCGCTTCGATCGCCCCGGCAAATTTCCTCGCAGTCCACCCAGCGTAGCCTTCTGAACAGGGCTCCAGTGGAAATTAGGGCGACTTTTCTAACTATTGATTCTATGAATGGCTCAACATCGAGACGGGTGTTGCTGCTCATCATGGTGCAGAAATGACTGCAAAGTCGCATTTCAGCCCGAATTTAGGGCGATTGACAATTGTCAGAAATTCCGTGAAGGTGACGTACCCGAATCAAACGGGCGTATGAATTGAGCGTTTGTCTTACAGACTGCTCCTACAGAATCCCGACTATCGCGTTGGCGGGTGTGCCAGGCGGACGGTGTCAGTATCGACGAGCAAAGCGTCCTTCTGAGCCATAAGCCTGCGTCCGACGTGTACTGTTCAGCTTCCATATCGTGGAGATCAGTTGATGATTTACGAAGGTAAAGCCATCACGGTTAAAGCTCTTGAAAGTGGCATCGTCGAATTGAAATTCGACCTCAAGGGTGAGTCCGTCAACAAGTTCAACCGTCTAACCCTGAACGAACTGCGTCAGGCCGTAGACACCATCAAGGCAGATGCTTCGATCAAGGGCGTGATCGTCAGCAGCGGCAAGGACGTGTTCATCGTCGGCGCCGACATCACCGAATTTGTCGACAACTTCAAGCTGCCGGATGCCGAGCTGGTTGCTGGCAATCTCGAAGCCAACAAGATCTTCAGCGATTTCGAAGACCTCAACGTGCCAACCGTCGCGGCCATCAACGGCATCGCCCTCGGTGGCGGTCTGGAAATGTGCCTGGCGGCTGACTATCGCGTCATGTCCACCAAGGCCAAGATTGGTCTGCCGGAAGTCAAACTGGGCATCTACCCGGGCTTCGGCGGTACCGTGCGTCTGCCACGCCTGATCGGTGTCGACAACGCCATCGAGTGGATTGCCGCCGGCAAGGAAAACCGCCCGGAAGACGCGCTGAAAGTCAGCGCCGTCGACGCCGTAGTCGCCCCTGAAAAATTGCAGGAAGCTGCCCTCGAGCTGATCAAGCGCGCCATCTCCGGCGAGTTCGATTACAAGGCCAAGCGTCAGCCGAAACTTGAAAAACTCAAGTTGAACGCCATTGAGCAAATGATGGCTTTCGAAACCGCCAAAGGTTTCGTGGCTGGCCAGGCCGGTCCGAACTACCCGGCGCCGGTTGAAGCGATCAAGACCATCCAGAAAGCCGCGAACTTCGGTCGCGACAAAGCGCTGGAAGTGGAAGCAGCAGGCTTCGTCAAACTGGCCAAGACCTCTGCTGCGCAGAGCCTGATCGGCCTGTTCCTGAACGATCAGGAACTGAAGAAAAAGGCCAAGGCCTACGACGAAATCGCCAAAGACGTGAAGCAGGCTGCCGTACTGGGCGCCGGCATCATGGGTGGCGGTATCGCCTATCAGTCGGCCTCCAAAGGCACGCCGATCCTGATGAAGGACATCAACGAGCACGGTATCGAGCAGGGTCTGGCCGAAGCCGCCAAGCTGCTGGTCGGCCGCGTTGACAAGGGTCGCATGACCGCTGCGAAGATGGCTGAAGTGCTCAACGGCATTCGTCCGACGCTGTCGTACGGCGACTTCGGTCACGTCGATCTGGTTGTCGAAGCTGTGGTCGAGAACCCGAAGGTCAAGCAAGCGGTGCTGGCTGAAGTCGAAGACAAGGTCAAAGAGGACACTATCCTCGCGTCGAACACCTCGACCATTTCCATCAGCCTGCTTGCCAAGGCGCTCAAGCGTCCGGAAAACTTTGTCGGCATGCACTTCTTCAACCCGGTGCACATGATGCCGCTGGTGGAAGTGATCCGTGGCGAGAAGTCCAGCGAACTGGCGATCGCCACCACAGTTGCCTACGCGAAGAAAATGGGCAAGAACCCGATCGTCGTCAACGACTGCCCGGGCTTTTTGGTCAACCGCGTGCTGTTCCCGTACTTCGGCGGTTTCGCCAAGCTGGTCAGCGCCGGTGTCGACTTCGTCCGCATCGACAAAGTCATGGAAAAATTCGGCTGGCCGATGGGGCCTGCGTACCTGATGGACGTGGTCGGCATCGATACCGGTCACCACGGTCGTGACGTGATGGCCGAAGGTTTCCCGGATCGCATGAAGGATGACCGTCGTTCGGCCATCGACGTGCTGTACGAAGCCAAACGCCTGGGCCAGAAGAACGGCAAGGGCTTCTACGCCTACGAGGCCGACAAGAAAGGCAAGCAGAAGAAAGTCGCCGATCCGTCGGTACTCGAAGTGCTCAAGCCGATCGTTTACGAGCAGCGCGAAGTCACTGACGAAGACATCATCAACTGGATGATGATCCCGCTGTGCCTGGAAACCGTGCGCTGCCTGGAAGACGGCATCGTTGAAACCGCCGCCGAAGCCGACATGGGTCTGGTCTACGGTATCGGTTTCCCTCCATTCCGTGGCGGTGCGCTGCGCTACATCGATTCGATCGGTGTCGCCGAGTTCGTTGCCCTGGCTGACCAGTACGCTGATTTGGGCGCGCTGTACCACCCGACCGCGAAGCTGCGCGAAATGGCCAAGAACGGCCAGAGCTTCTTCGGTTAAGCGCCCCCAACTAGAGTGAGAGTGAACTTATGAGCTTGAATCCTAGAGACGTCGTGAT
This sequence comes from Pseudomonas sp. CCNWLW23, assembly GCF_037095675.1. Taxonomy (NCBI): domain Bacteria; kingdom Pseudomonadati; phylum Pseudomonadota; class Gammaproteobacteria; order Pseudomonadales; family Pseudomonadaceae; genus Pseudomonas; species Pseudomonas sp. CCNWLW23. The sequence continues at coordinate 23,221 of NZ_JBAWKM010000016.1, forward strand.
TGTCGACTTCGGTCGTACTCCGATGGGCCGCTCCAAGGGCGGCATGCACCGCAACACCCGCGCCGAAGATATGTCGGCGCACCTGATCAGCAAACTGCTGGAACGCAACAGCAAGGTCGACCCGGCGGAAGTCGAGGACGTGATCTGGGGCTGCGTCAACCAGACCCTGGAGCAGGGCTGGAACATCGCGCGCATGGCGTCGCTGATGACCCAGATTCCGCACACCTCGGCCGGCCAGACCGTCAGCCGTCTGTGTGGCTCGTCGATGAGCGCGCTGCACACTGCTGCGCAAGCGATCATGACCGGCAACGGTGACGTGTTCGTGGTCGGCGGCGTCGAGCACATGGGCCACGTGAGCATGATGCATGGTGTCGATCCGAACCCGCACATGTCGCTGTACGCGGCGAAAGCCTCGGGCATGATGGGCCTGACCGCCGAAATGCTTGGCAAGATGCACGGCATTACTCGTGAGCAACAGGATGCCTTTGGCGTGCGTTCCCACCAGTTGGCCCACAAGGCAACCGTGGAAGGCAAGTTCAAAGACGAAATCATCCCGATGCAGGGTTACGACGAGAACGGTTTCCTGAAACTGTACGACTACGACGAAACCATTCGTCCGGAAACCACCCTGGAAAGTCTGGCGGCGCTCAAGCCGGCCTTCAATCCGAAGGGCGGCACCGTTACTGCCGGTACTTCGTCGCAGATCACCGACGGTGCTTCGTGCATGATCGTGATGTCGGCGCAGCGTGCACAGGACCTGGGTATCCAGCCGATGGCGGTGATCCGTTCGATGGCAGTAGCGGGTGTGGACCCGGCGATCATGGGCTATGGTCCAGTACCGGCGACACAAAAAGCCCTGAAGCGTGCGGGCCTTGGCATCAACGATATCGACTTCTTCGAGCTCAACGAAGCTTTCGCCGCACAGGCCTTGCCAGTGCTGAAAGATCTGAAAGTGCTCGACAAGATGAACGAGAAGGTTAACCTGCACGGCGGCGCGATCGCCCTGGGTCACCCGTTCGGTTGCTCCGGTGCACGTATTTCCGGCACCCTGTTGAACGTGATGAAGCAGAATAGCGGCACCTTCGGGGTGGCCACTATGTGCATTGGTCTCGGCCAAGGCATCTCCACCGTCTTCGAACGCGTTTAAGCGTCTCGTCGATGGAAGCCGGGGCCCAGTGCCCCGGTTTTTGTTTTTGGGTTTTTTATTTATTTTTGAAAAGATTTCAGTGAGGGCCGAAGCATGCCGATACAACCTGGGCTCTACCAACATTACAAGGGTCCGCAATACCGTGTATTCAGTATTGCGCGCCATTCCGAAACCGAAGAAGAAGTGGTCTTTTACCAAGCCCTGTATGGCGATTACGGCTTTTGGGTGCGCCCGTTGAGCATGTTCGTCGAGTCGGTCGAGGTTGACGGCGAGCAGGTGCCGCGCTTTGCTTTGGTGCAAGCCGAACCGAGCCTTTTTGACAAGGTTTGAGGCGACTGCGCAGACAACCCTGCGCTTGACCTCACCTTGTATCAACTATATATAGCGGTGCCGCGTCAGGCGCCAACCGCCTTTCACTTCTAGAATTCAGGAATTTTCTGATCCATGGGCAAATCGCTGGTCATTGTGGAATCCCCGGCTAAGGCCAAGACCATCAACAAGTATCTGGGTAACCAATACGTGGTGAAGTCGAGTATCGGCCATATCCGAGACCTGCCCACCAGCGGTTCGGCTAGCGCCAGCAAAGAGCCAGCCGCCAAGCGCGGCAAGGCTGCTGCGGGCGAAGGTCCGGTGCTCTCGCCGAAAGAGAAAGCGCGCAAGCAGCTGGTCTCGCGCATGGGCGTCGATCCCGAACACGGCTGGAAAGCCCAGTACGAGATCCTCCCGGGCAAAGAAAAGGTCATCGAAGAGCTGCGCCGGCTCGCCAAGGATGCTGACACCATCTATCTCGCAACCGACTTGGATCGCGAGGGGGAAGCCATTGCCTGGCACCTGCGCGAAGCCATCGGTGGTGACGACAGCCGTTACAAGCGCGTGGTGTTCAACGAGATCACCAAGAAGGCGATTCAGGAAGCCTTCTCCGAGCCGGGCGAGCTGGACATTGATCGTGTCAACGCTCAGCAGGCGCGTCGTTTCCTCGACCGCGTCGTCGGCTACATGGTCTCGCCGCTGCTGTGGGCCAAGATCGCCCGTGGTCTGTCTGCCGGGCGCGTGCAATCGGTTGCGGTGAAACTGGTGGTCGAGCGTGAGCGCGAAATCCGTGCGTTCAATCCCGAAGAATACTGGGAAGTGCATGCTGATCTCGGCACTGCCAAAGGCTCGACCGTGCGTTTCGAAGTGGCTCGCGAAAAAGGCGAAGCCTTCAAGCCGCTGAACGAAGCCCAGGCCATGGCTGCGCTGGAGAAGCTCAAGTCTTCCAGCTACAGCATCGTCAAGCGCGAAGACAAGCCGACCAGCAGCAAACCCTCGGCGCCGTTCATCACGTCGACCTTGCAGCAGGCTGCGAGCAACCGCCTTGGTTTCGGCGTTAAGAAAACCATGATGATGGCCCAGCGTCTTTACGAAGCCGGCTACATCACTTACATGCGTACCGACTCGACCAATCTCTCGGCCGACGCCGTGGCGATGGCGCGCACTTACATCGAGGACGAATTCGGCAAGAAGTACCTGCCGGAAACGCCGAACGTCTACAGCAGCAAGGAAGGCGCGCAAGAGGCTCACGAAGCGATTCGTCCGTCCGACGCTAACACCACGCCGAGCAAGCTGGCGGGTATGGAGCGTGATGCCGAGCGTCTGTACGAGCTGATCTGGCGCCAGTTCCTCGCCTGCCAGATGCTGCCGGCGCAGTACCTGTCGACCACCGTCAGCGTCGGCGCTGGCGACTTCGAACTGCGTGCCAAGGGCCGTATTCTGAAGTTCGACGGTTACACCCGCGTGATGCCGCAGATTGCCAAGCCTGGCGATGATGACGTGCTGCCGGACATGGCCCAGGGCGATGTGATGAAGCTGATCAAGCTCGATCCGTCGCAGCATTTCACCAAGCCACCGGCGCGTTATTCCGAAGCCAGTCTGGTCAAGGAAATGGAAAAGCGCGGCATCGGTCGTCCTTCGACCTACGCTGCGATCATTTCGACCATTCAGGATCGCGGTTATGTGACCCTGCACAACCGTCGTTTCTACTCGGAAAAGATGGGCGACATCGTCACCGAGCGTCTGTCCGAGAGCTTCTCCAATCTCATGGACTACGGGTTCACTGCCGGCATGGAAGAGAACCTCGATGACGTGGCGCAGGGCGAGCGCGACTGGAAAAATGTGCTGGACGAGTTTTACGGCGACTTCAAGAAGAAACTCGAAGTAGCGGAAAACCCGGACAGCGGCATGCGCGCCAACCAGCCGGTAATGACTGACATTCCGTGCACCACATGCGGTCGTCCGATGCAGATTCGTACCGCATCGACTGGCGTGTTCCTCGGCTGCTCGGGCTACAGCCTGCCGCCGAAAGAGCGCTGCAAGGCCACGGTCAACCTGGTGCCGGGCGATGAAATCGCAGCGGACGACGAGGGCGAATCGGAATCGCTGGTACTGCGTGGCAAGCATCGCTGCCCGATCTGCAGCACGGCGATGGACGCCTACCTGCTGGACGAAAAGCGCAAGCTGCACATCTGCGGCAACAACCCGGATTGCGCCGGTTACGAAATTGAAGAAGGCAGCTATCGCATCAAGGGCTATGAAGGTCCGAGTCTGGAATGCGATAAGTGCGGCAGTGAGATGCAGCTCAAGACGGGCCGTTTCGGCAAGTTCTTCGGTTGCACCAACCCGGAGTGCAAGAACACCCGCAAACTGCTGAAAAGCGGTGATGCAGCGCCGCCGAAGATGGATCCGGTGAAGATGCCTGAGCTGAAATGCGAAAAGGTCAACGACACCTATATCCTGCGCGATGGTGCGTCCGGTCTGTTCCTGGCCGCCAGTCAGTTCCCGAAAAACCGCGAGACCCGCGCTCCGTTGGTGATCGAGATTCTGCCGCACAAGGACGAGATCGATCCGAAGTACCACTTCCTGTGCGAGGCTCCGCAAAAGGATCCTGACGGTCTGCCAGCGGTCATCCGCTACAGCCGCAAGACCAAGGAGCAATACGTACAGACAGAAGTCGATGGCAAACCGACAGGCTGGAAGGCGTATTACGACGGTGGCAAGTGGACTGTTGAAGACAAGCGCAGCGCAAAGGCCAAGGCTGAGTAAGCGCTAGTCTGAACAGCGAAAAGGCCGCATGAAACCTTGGGGGTTTCATGCGGCCTTTTTGTTTTGTGCTTGCGCTGGCATTGGTTGATCCATGACACTGCCGGGCCTGTGTGAAGCAATTATTTCGTTGTGGAGGCTGCCGTCATGGCCCACGAACTCTATACCCGCACCAACCAGAAGATCTATTTCGCTGGGCTGTCACTCGAAGCTCTGGCTCGTGCTGAAGAAGGGCGGGCGATGAATTCTCTGGCGCTGATCCAGGCCGGGCGTGAGTCGGCGTTGTTCCACCTATACGGCGCGCTGCTGGGCTTGTGTCATGAGATCGCTGGCTTTTATCGTCTGCCGCAGGCCAATTCGCCGAGGGCGGAGGAGTTGCTGAGGCGCGAAGTGCTGGAATCGATAGCGATCCCGGAGCTGGCGGAAATGGTCGAGCTGGCCGGTAATCCGGAAACCTGGCTGGCGAAACTGCTGGCGGCGCACGCAGCACTGTTTCAGCCACCGAGGGCGCCACGCAAGCCGAAAGGCGATGTGACGCAGCCACTGATCCAAGCGATTAATCTTGATGAAGAAGAGGCGCCAGAAGAGCTCAGTCGAGATGAGCTGGAGAGCTGGCGGCAGAACCTCAAGGGCCTGGCCCTGCGTTTCCGGGAAGGCTTGAACGAGTGCTGAGGTAGTTTGGCGCAGTGGCAATCTGAAACATGCTGCTGGTCAAGATCCTGAGCGAAGCTCGAATGATGTCTATATAATCGCTGCCTTTCGTGGAGAACAGACCTATATGCCAACGTCCTTTCTAGAAATTGTCGAGTTACCAGACGGCCGAATCGAACTGCGCAGGGCTGAGGACGAAGGTTCTCTGGTGACGCTGGATTTCTCCGAGGATGCCAAAGCGTTCCTGCAGGGCCAGCACGTTGAAATCGCCAAAGCGATGTTGAGCGTTGGCGTGCAGATGGCGGGTCGTATGGTTGAAGGCGAGTTTGATAAGGAAGAGGGGCCGCGGGTTCTTCATTGATTCACGCTTTGGCCTTTTCTCGGTCGCTTGCGCTTCAGATCGGCTTCTCTGTCCCTGGAGAAGCCCTGCGCTTCACACGGCGCGCATTACCATCAATCAACCCAAACGAATGTTCAGGCTCTGCGCTTCGCCCGTACGCGCGGCGCTGATCAGTTGTTGCCGCGAATTGGCATTCAACGGGTTTAGCCATGTCACCACGGTGTGGCTGCGACCCAGTCGCAACGCTTCGCACGCCAGTTGCTGAGCACTTTGAGTGCCGCGCGGTTGCAGCAGTAGAATGCGTTCGCGATTCAGGCCGGCATCGCGCAGCCAGGTTTGCGTCAGACTGGCGGGTGGGGCGATCAGCGTCAGCCAGCGAGCATCCTGATCCTCGCTGAGCTCACGCAGGATCGGGGCGAGCAGGTTCAGGCAGTTCCCGGCCGCACCGCGCAGTGATAGCTCACTGAAGGCGTCAGGTTTGGCGTTCCAGTCACGCTCGACCACGTCTTTGAGGATCGGCGCTAGCGGCTGCGCCAGAAACGCTTCAAACAAAGGCAGTTGTGTTTGCTGAGGTGTGTGTGGGAACTGCATGGAGCCTCCTTTAGCGGCGAATGACGCCGACACTCAAGCCTTCGATCACCAGTTCCTGATCTTTCAGGTCGACTTCGATAGGGGCGAACTCGGGGTTTTCAGCGATCAGCCAGACCTTGCTGCCTTCACGCTTGAAGCGTTTGACCGTCACTTCGTCGCCGATACGCGCAACCACAACCTGGCCGTTACGCGCTTCGCGGGTGGTATGTACTGCCAGCAGGTCGCCGTCGAAGATGCCGATATCCTTCATGCTCATGCCGTGCACACGCAACAGGTAGTCGGCGCGAGGATGGAAGAAGGTCGGGTTGATGTTGCAGGATTCTTCGATGTGCTGCTGGGCGAGGATCGGCGCGCCGGCAGCCACTCGGCCAATGATCGGCAGGGTGGAATCATCGGCCTTGGCTTCGAAGCCGGGAATACGGATGCCGCGAGAAGCACCTGGGGTCATCTCGATCGCGCCCTTGCGGGCGAGGGCCTTGAGATGTTCTTCCGCCGCATTTGGCGATTTGAAACCCAGTTCCTGAGCGATTTCCGCACGGGTGGGCGGATAGCCGTTGTCTTCGAGGCAACGTTTGATGAAGGCCAGAATCTCGGCTTGGCGTGGCGTCAGCTTTAGCATATTGATCGCTCTGTCTTTTTATACAGTGACTGGGATTATATACAGTGAAGCAGTCTTGGCAATGGGCGTTTTTTTGCCGCCCGCCGAGCGGTCGCGAAGGGCGCTTATTAATGCTGGCGCCTTGTGTGGTTAAATAGCTGACCGACCATTCCCAAAACGAACCGGCAGGCTTGACAAGGCACAGGCTGAAACGTATGTTTCAAACAAGTGTTTGTCAGGCGGAGTAGCCATGGCCCAGTCGGAAACCGTTGAACGCATTCTTGATGCTGCCGAGCAGTTGTTCGCGGAGAAAGGATTCGCTGAAACCTCATTGCGTTTGATCACCAGCAAGGCTGGCGTCAATCTGGCTGCGGTGAATTATCACTTCGGCTCGAAAAAGGCGCTGATCCAGGCGGTATTCTCGCGCTTCCTCGGTCCGTTCTGCGTCAGTCTCGATAAAGAGCTGGAGCGCCGTCAGGCCAAGCCTGAGAACAAGCCGACCCTCGAAGAATTGCTGGAAATTCTCGTCGAGCAAGCGCTCGTCGTGCAGCCTCGCAGCGGTAATGACCTGTCGATCTTCATGCGCTTGCTCGGCCTCGCGTTCAGTCAAAGCCAGGGCCACTTGCGACGTTATCTGGAAGACATGTACGGCAAGGTGTTCCGCCGCTACATGCTGCTGGTCAATGAAGCGGCGCCACGCATTCCGCCGATCGAACTGTTCTGGCGCGTGCACTTCATGCTTGGCGCCGCTGCGTTCAGCATGTCCGGGATCAAGGCCTTGCGCGCGATTGCCGAGACCGATTTCGGCGTCAATACCTCCATCGAACAAGTGATGCGCCTGATGGTGCCGTTCCTCGCTGCCGGCATGCGCGCCGAAACCGGCGTCACCGATACAGCCATGGCCAGCGCGCAATTGCGTCCGCGCAGCAAATCCATGCCGGTCGCCGCCAAGGTTTGACCGCGCACGGGTGGGCGCGGCAGCTGGTATCCGCTAAGCTAGCCGGCCATGCCGACTCTCGTACTGAACCCGATCTGCATGAATTCTGCTGACCGTCCGGGCATTGCCCACGGTAGCGATTGCGCGCAGATCGGGTTTTTCGTTTTCAAGGAATCTCTATGACTGCTGGCCTGCAAGGCTCGTTGATGGTGGACGTCGCCGGTACCTGGCTGACGGCCGAAGATCGCCAATTGTTGCGTCAGCCCGAAGTGGGCGGCCTGATCATTTTCGCCCGCAACATCGAGCATCCACGCCAGGTACGCGAACTGAGCGCCGCGATCCGCGCGATTCGCCCGGATCTGCTGCTGGCGGTGGATCAAGAGGGCGGGCGCGTGCAGCGTCTGCGTCAGGGTTTCGTCCGTCTGCCAGCGATGCGCGCCATCGCCGATAACTCGAATGCAGAGTATCTCGCCGAGCAATGCGGCTGGATTATGGCCACCGAAGTGCTGGCGGTCGGGCTCGATCTGAGTTTCGCCCCTGTATTGGACCTGGACTATCAGCGCAGCGCTGTGGTCGGTACCCGTTCCTTCGAAGGCGATCCCGAGCGCGCAGCCTTGCTCGCCGGTGCATTCATTCGCGGCATGAACAGCGCCGGCATGGCCGCCACCGGCAAACATTTCCCGGGCCACGGCTGGGCCGAAGCCGACTCCCACGTGGCGATTCCGAACGACGAGCGCAGTCTCGACGAAATCCGCGCCAATGATCTGGTGCCCTTCGCCCGTTTGAGCAAGCAGCTGGCCGCCGTGATGCCGGCCCACGTCATCTATCCGCAAGTCGACTCGCAGCCCGCCGGTTTCTCCCGACGCTGGCTGCAGGAGATCCTGCGCGGCGAGTTGCAGTTCGACGGCGTGATCTTCAGCGATGATCTGTCGATGGCCGGCGCCCACGTGGTCGGCGACGCTGCCAGCCGCATCGAAGCCGCGCTGAGTGCCGGTTGCGACATGGGTCTGGTGTGCAACGACCGCGCCGCTGCCGAGCTGGCCCTGAGCGCCGCGCAGCGCATGAAGGTCAAGCCTTCCGCGCGCATCGCGAAGATGCGCGGGCAGGCCTTCGCCAGCACCGATTATCGTCAGGACCCGCGTTGGCTCACCGCCCTCGGCGCGCTCAAAGACGCTCAACTGATCGATTAAGGATTTTTCGTTATGACCGTTTACGCAATCATCGGTGGCACTGGCCTGACTCAGCTCGAAGGCCTGAGCATTCGCCAGTCGCTGGCAGTCGACACCCCGTACGGCGCGCCTTCGGCCGAGGTGCAGATTGGTGAGTACGCCGGCAAGGAAGTGCTGTTCCTCGCCCGTCACGGTCACCCGCATCGTTTCCCGCCGCACAAGGTCAACTACCGCGCCAATCTGTGGGCGCTGAAGCAGGCGGGTGCCGAAGCGATCATTGCCGTGAATGCAGTGGGCGGGATTCATCCGGCCATGGGTACCGGGCATTTCTGTGTGCCGCACCAGATCGTCGACTACACCAGCGGGCGCGAGCACACCTTTTTCGCCGATGATCTGGAACACGTCACCCACATCGATTTCAGCTTTCCCTACAGCGAGCCGTTGCGTCAGCAATTGATTGCAGCAGTCGCCGCCGAAGGCTGCGAATTCAGCGATCAAGGCGTGTACGCCTGCACCCAGGGACCGCGTCTGGAAACGGTCGCCGAGATCGTGCGACTGGAACGTGACGGCTGCGACATCGTCGGCATGACCGGCATGCCGGAAGCGGCGCTTGCCCGTGAGCTGGATCTGGATTACGCCTGTCTGGCGCTGGTGGTGAATCCTGCAGCCGGCAAGACCACCGAAGTCATCACCATGGCTGAAATCGAGCAGGCCCTGCACGATGGCATGGGCAAGGTGAAATCAACGTTGGCCCGAGTGCTGGCCAGCTAAGGACTGTCCATGAGCATTTTCATCGAGCGGCTTAAAGGGCTGACATGGACCCACGCATTTAGTAGCAAGGCGTTGGCCAAGGCCCGGGCTTATGCCGCCGATGACCGGGTCGAGATCCTCGAGATCGATGACAGGAAGATTGAGGCGTTCTGCGTCGGTTCTCACCCCCAGACGTATGCGCAAAGCATTTACCTGTCCGAAGATCGGCTGGGGTCGGTAAACCTGCGTTGCCTGTGCAGCTGTCCTGTTGCAATCGACTGCAAGCACAGCGCAGCGGTGCTCTATCACCTGCTGGGCACTGGCGAGGATGCGTCTGGAAGTGACGCGCAGACCCCGTTGGGACGAGCGCTGGAGCATTGGCTTTCGACAATTCCCGTGCCGGCCAAGCCCGCTGAAGAAAGTGCGCAAACCGCAGGTACGCGTCTGTTTTACAAGCTCAAGCCGACGTCTGCGAACGGCAAGTGGCTGCTGGATATTTTCAAGGTCTACCAGCTCAAGAGCGGCGAGTTACGCGAAGTCAAACCGATGTACTCGCTCGCGGAAATGCTCATGCGCCAGCCCGGCTACCTGTCCGAGCTGGATCTGCGCATCGCCCGGCTGTTGGTCGCCATGCATTCCCATCACGCCTATTACAGCGGCTATCCGCTGGAAGGCAGCAGTGGCGCCGAACTGCTGGAAATGCTCCTGCGCACCTCGCGGCTGTTCCTCGACTTCGAAGACCTGCGAGCGCTGACACCGGGGGCGAAACGCGTCGGTCAGTTCTCTTGGGCCGAGCAGGCTGACGGCGGATTCCGCGCGCAATGGAGCAGTGCCGAAGCCGCGCAGGAAACCGTGCTGGCGCTGGAGCCGCTTTATTACCTTGATCGTGAGCAGCGCCAGGTTGGCCCGCTGTTCACTGAGCTGGAAGAAAAGCTCGCCTGCCATTTGACCCTGGCGCCAGACATTCCGGCGCGTCAGGCCATGCAGTTCAGCCATCGTATGAGCGCGGCGACCCAAATTGCGCCACCGCACAAGCTCACCGAACGGATCATCGATGACGTGCTGCCGCAGCCGCAACTGACCCTGGTCAGCGGTCGAGAACGCTCGCGCTGGGAATATGTGCTGGAGCACCGCGCCGCTCTGCTGTTTACCTACAACGGTCATCCGGCGGTGGATCGCAACCCGGAAGTGATGATCCTCAACGGCAGCGAAACCCAGCGCATTCAGCGTCAACCGGCGCTGGAAAAGAAGCTGCGCCAGAACCTGCAAAAACATGGCTTCAAGAAAGCCACGCGCAAGAGTGCAATGGATCGTCCTGGCGAGATGTTTACCTTGCCGGATGATTCCGCCTGGCTCGGGTTCATGCACGAAGGGCTGGCCACACTGCGCGCCGCAGACTGGAAAATCGAGATCAGTCCCGGTTTCCATTTCGATGTACAACCGGTTGAGCAGTGGTACGCCGAGGTCGAAGAAGAGGCCACGCATCAGTGGTTTGATCTGCAGTTGGGTATCGTCGTCAACGGCGAGCGCTACAGCTTGCTGCCGATTCTTCTGCACCTGTTGCGGACCCAGTCGCGCTTGCTCGACCCGGTCAATCTGGCGCAGCGCAGCGATGATGAAAAAATCCTCATCGAGCTCAAGCCCAGCGGTTTTGGCCAGCCGGCGGGCGCCAAGGTCGCGTTGCCGCTGAGTCGGGTCAAACCGTTGATGGCGACGCTGGGCGAGTTGTACCTGGGCGGCCATCAGGGTGATGCGCTGCGCTTGACCGCTCCAGACGCCGCGCGTCTGAGTATGCTCGATGGCGTGCCGCTGGATTGGCAGGGCGGCGAACGTCTGCGCACTTTTGCCAAGCGTCTGCAGAATTCCAGCCACGCCCAGGTTGCTGCGCCGGCCGGCCTCAATGCGCAACTGCGCCCGTATCAGCTCGAAGGCCTGAACTGGATGCAGACCCTGCGCGAGCTGGAGGTCGGCGGCATTCTGGGCGATGACATGGGCTTGGGCAAAACTTTGCAGACCCTGGCGCATCTGCTCACGGAGAAACACGCCGGGCGTCTGGACTGTCCGGCACTGGCGGTGATGCCCACCAGCCTGATTCCCAACTGGCTCGACGAAGCCGAGCGCTTCACGCCGCAGTTGAAAGTCCTGGCGCTGCACGGCACTGGGCGGCAAAAGGACTTTGCCAATCTGGGCGCATACGACTTGGTGCTGACCACTTACGCATTGCTGCCCAGGGATCTGGAGATCTTGCAGCCGCAGTCGTGGAGCGTGCTGATTCTCGACGAAGCGCAGAACATCAAGAACCCGCTGAGCAAAGCCGCCCAGGCCGCCCGTGACTTACAGGCCCGTCAGCGCTTGTGTCTGAGCGGTACGCCGCTGGAAAACCACCTCGGTGAGCTGTGGTCGCAGTTCCATTTCCTCATGCCCGGCTGGCTCGGCGACAGCAAATCCTTTAACCGCGATTACCGCACGCCGATCGAGAAGCACGGCAATGTGCAGCGCATGCAGCACCTGACCGCGCGCATCAAGCCGTTTTTGCTGCGGCGCAAGAAGGATCAGGTCGCCACCGAGTTGCCGCCGAAAACCGAGATCATCCACTGGGTCGAACTCAGCGATGGTCAGCGCGACGTCTATGAGACGGTGCGTGTGGCGATGGACAAAAAGGTCCGCGACGAAATCGCCCGCAGCGGCGTGGCGCGCAGTCAGATCATCATCCTCGATGCGCTGCTCAAGCTGCGCCAGGTCTGCTGCGATCTGCGCCTGGTCAATATGCCGCTGACGGCGAAGGCGTTGCGCTCGGGCAGCGGCAAGCTGATCAGCCTGATGGAGATGCTCGAAGAATTGCTCGGCGAAGGTCGGCGCATTCTGCTGTTCTCCCAATTCACCTCGATGCTGGCGCTGATCGAGCAGGAGTTGCAGCAGCGCGGTCTTGCTTACTCGTTGCTGACCGGCGACACCACCGACCGGCGCACGCCAGTGAGGGATTTCCAGGGCGGCAAGGTGCCGTTGTTTCTGATCAGCCTCAAGGCCGGCGGTACCGGTCTGAACCTGACGGCGGCGGACACGGTGATTCACTTCGACCCGTGGTGGAACCCGGCGGTGGAGAATCAGGCGACTGATCGGGCGTATCGCATCGGGCAGAACAATCCGGTGTTCGTCTACAAGTTGATTGCCAAAGGCACCGTCGAAGAAAAGATCCAGGCGTTGCAGCAGGAGAAAGCGGCGCTGGCCGGGGCGGTGCTTGAGGGTGGCACGACGGGCGGATTCAAACTGGAACAGAGTGATATCGAGGCGTTGTTTGCGCCTTTGCCGGTTACCAGAGGTTGAAGGGTTTGAACCGCGGTGTGGCCATTCGCGAGCAAGCTCGCTCCCACATTTGATCTTCAGTGAATCTGGATCGTGTGGGAGCGAGCCTGCTCGCGAAAGCTATCTGATCAGCGACGCCGACTTCAGCGCTTATCGATCTTGTCCGGCAACGGCGCAAACAGCGCTTCAATATCATCGCTCTGCAACTTCCAGTCCCCGGCCTTGCGCCCATCGAGCACGCCCGCTGCCAGGTCAGACTTTTCCTTCTGCAGGTGCTGAATCTTCTCTTCCACTGTGCCCCGGGCAATCATCTTGTAGACGAACACCGGTTTTTCCTGGCCAATACGATACGCCCGGTCAGTCGCCTGATTCTCGGTTGCCGGGTTCCACCACGGGTCGTAGTGAATCACCGTATCGGCTTCGGTGAGGTTCAAACCGACACCGCCAGCCTTCAGGCTGATCAGGAAGATCTGGCGCGTGCCGCTCTGGAATTCCTTCACCGGTGTGCGCCGGTCACGGGTCTGGCCAGTGAGAAGGGCGTAAGCGATCTTGCGTTTTTTCAATTCCTCTTCGATCAATGTCAGCATCGAAGTGAATTGCGAGAACAGCAGGATTCGCCGGCCTTCTTCGAACAGTTCCTCAAGCATTTCCATCAGGCTGTCGAGCTTGCCCGAAGTGCTGCCGCGTGCGGGCAGGGTGGCGTCGTTGACCAGGCGCAGATCGCAGCAGACCTGGCGCAGCTTGAGCAATGCTTCGAGAATGATGATCTGACTGCGTGCCACGCCTTTGCGAGTGATCTCGTCACGGACCTTCTTGTCCATCGCCAGGCGCATGGTTTCGTACACGTCGCGCTGCGCTTCGTTGAGTTCGACCCAATGAATGATTTCGGTTTTCGGCGGCAGCTCCGTGGCGACCTGCTCTTTGGTACGGCGCAGCAGAAACGGTTTTATCCGACCGTTGAGGTGCTGCAGTCTGACTTCACTGCCGCGCTTTTCGATCGGCACGCGGTAATCGGCATTGAAACTTTTCACGTCGCCGAGCCAGCCCGGCAGCAAGAAATGGAACAGCGACCACAGCTCGCCCAAGTGGTTTTCCAGCGGCGTGCCGCTGAGGCACAGGCGCTGGCGTGCATTCAGCTCGCGGGCGGCCTGGGCGGCTTTGCTGTTGGGGTTCTTGATGTATTGCGCTTCGTCCAGCACCAGAACGTGCAGCGGCTGTTTGGCCAAGCGCTCAAGGTCCTTGGGCAACAGGGCGTAAGTGGTGAGGATCAGGTCGAAGTCGGCCAGATTGTCGAAGTGTTTCTTGCGCGTGGCGCCATACAGGGCGAGCACTTTCAGCTGCGGAGTGAAGTGCGCCGCCTCATCGAGCCAGTTCGGAATCAGGCTGGTCGGCATCACCACCATGCACGGACGATCGAGGCGTCCGGCGTTCTTCTCGCTGAGAATATGCGCCAGGGTCTGTAGGGTTTTGCCCAGGCCCATGTCGTCCGCGAGAATGCCGCCGACCTCCAGTTGCCGCAGCGATTGCATCCAGCTCAAGCCTTCAAGCTGATACGGGCGCAGCGTCGCGTTCAAGCCTTGCGGCGCTTCGGCGCTGAAATCGCGGATGTCGCGCAGGCGCTGGGCGAAGGTGCGCATCTGCTCGCCGCCTTCCCACAACAGCGGCAGGCCTTCCAGCGAATTGAGCCGGGTGGCGTCAGCCTTGCTCAGGCGCAGGGTGGTTTCGCCCGGCTCCTGCAAATAGAACTCGCCCAGCGTCATCAATACCGGCTTCAAGCGACCGAGCGGCAGCGCCACTTGCAACGGCCCATGCTCGCTGGTGCGTTGCGGAATGTTGACCAGAATCAGCTCGTCATCGCGACGGCGGGCGAGGCGTTCCGGGTTGAGGATCTCGGTGTGCGAGCGCATCAGATTCAGCAGGATCGGCAGCAGGCTCAGGCGCTCGCCGTTGACGATGATGCCCAGTTCCAGATCGAACCAGTCGCGCTCCGGCGCCTGTTCGACGGTGGCGTACCAGTCATCGACGGCGGTCAGGTCGAAGCCGAATTCCTCATCGATCTGCAACTCCCAGCCTTGGCTGCGCAATTTCGGCAAGTCATTCAGCGTGAAGGTCAGCCAGGCGCTGTCGTTGACCATCTCGTAGAGTTCGCCGGCGCTTTCCGGCAGCGCTTTGCTCTGCCTTGTGGCGATGCGGAAACCGAGGATGCGCAACTGTTCGCGGTAGGACTGTTCGACGTCCGGGTGACGTTTTATCCGCAGGGTCTGCGCTTCCTGACGGATCAGGATATCGCTGTGTTTTTGCCCGCTGACGTATTCGTCCAGATAGCTGAACGACAGCGCCGCACGATGCTGAATGTAGCGCTGCATCTTGCCGTTGCGCGGCTCGAAGGCGCTGAACTCGACGCTCGCCAGCCACAGGCGCGGCACCGGTTGCACGTTGTCCACCAGCACTTGCGGCGGTGCTTTCGGGCTGCGGTTTTCCAGCACGGCCTGGAGTTTTTCCAGCAGCTCGGCGTCTTTCGCGGCGGCGGGGTAGTCGAGGGTTTCCTGGATTTTCAGCAGCACCGCAGCACAGTGCTTGCAGTTGCTGCGCACCGGGCAGGTGCAGGTGGCGTCGACCAGCAGCAGAGTGGCTTTGGCCGATTCGCGCAGATGGATGGTCTGCCGGTAAACGCTACCGCCAGAACCTTCGCAACTGGCGGTGATGGTCGCATCGCCGACCTGGGCGATGCGCACCCGATTCTCCAAAGCGTAGCGGCGGCCGCGCTCCAGACTCTGTTCTTTGAATCGGCTGACCCACGACGGGGCCAGCGGTTTGCTCAGGGGCGGCGGCATAAGGACTTCGGTCAGTCCGGCACGACTTCAGGCGCTTCGCGAGGCGCTGGCGCGGTCAGGGAAGTGATCTTGATCAGCAGGGCCAGATGACCGTTGTCGAGGTAATTGAGCTGGCCGTTCTTGGTGTGGCTGTCCTGGCGCAGGCGCTCACTGGCGGTGACCAGGCCATTGGCGTCGATCTGATTGACCCAGAAATCGGCGGTCACGTCGGTGAAGCGGCCGAGTTTCATTTCCAGCGTGCCCTCGATCGGGAACTGGCCGAACTGCTCCTGACCTTCGCTCACCGCGACTTTCGCCGGCGCTTCGCCGAGGCTCTGCTGCCAGGCCTTGTGCATCAGCACGGTGTACTCGCCGCTGGCGGTGAGTTTGCTCACCACATCATTCAGCGCTGGGGTGCGCTGGCTGTCGCTGCCCAGACGCTGGGCGCCTGCGGCCCAGTCTTCCGGGGCGGCGCGGCTGACGATGGCCGGGACAGCATTCTGGCGCACCAGGATCATTTCGACCTGATACGTGTCATCGGCAAACGCCGTCGGTGCTGCAAGTGCAAGCAACAAAGTCAGAGAGCGGAACAGGCGCATCGGGCGTCCTTCAAGCGGATTTCGGGATGAGACGCTCAAACAGCGCCTCGACAGTATTGAAACGTTCTTCCGGGCGCTCCATCGGCACCTGGAATTTAAACATCGTCGCGCCTTCGAACTTGTAGCGCTTGGGCTGCGTCTGGATCAGCTTGATCAGGGTCATCGGGTCAACCGGCGTCTGCGCTTCGAACTCGATGCGCCCGCCTTGCGGCCCGCCGTCGACTTTCTTGATGCCGAGCTTTTCCGCCTGCAATTTCAGCGCGGTGATCCGCACCAGGTTCTTGGTCGGCTCCGGCAACAGACCGAAGCGGTCGATCATCTCCACCTGCAGGTCCTTGAGGCCTTCCTCATCGGTGGCCGAGGCGATGCGTTTATACAGAATCAACCGCGCATGCACATCCGGCAGATAATCTTCCGGAATCAGCGCCGGCACCCGCAGATTGACTTCCGGGCCGCCACCAAGCGGTTGATCGAGGTTCGGCTGCTCGCCCTTGCGGATCGACTTCACTGCGCGCTCGAGCATTTCCATGTACAGGGTGAAACCGACGGCCTGAATCTGCCCGCTCTGACCATCGCCCAGCAGTTCGCCGGCGCCACGGATTTCCAGGTCGTTGGTCGCCAGCACGAAACCGGCGCCGAGGTCCTGGGTATTGGCGATCGCCTCCAGACGCTTTTCCGCGTCGGAAGTGATCTGCTGGCGCGGCGGCGTCAGCAGGTAGGCGTAGGCCTGGTGGTGACTGCGGCCGACACGACCACGCAACTGGTGCAACTGGGCCAGGCCGAACTTGTCAGCGCGCTCGATGATGATGGTGTTGGCGCTCGGCACGTCGATGCCGGTCTCGATGATGGTCGAGGCGATCAGCACGTTGAAGCGCTTGTGGTAGAAGTCGCTCATCACCTGTTCGAGTTCACGTTCGCGCATCTGCCCGTGGCCGATACCGATGCGCGCTTCCGGCACCAGTTCGGCGAGGTCGGCGGCGCATTTTTCGATGGTCTTCACATCGTTGTGCAGGTAGTAAACCTGACCACCACGTAGCAGTTCACGCAGCAGGGCCTCTTTGACCGTGCTCTTGTTCTGCTCCATGACGAAGGTGCGCACCGACAGGCGTCGCGCTGGCGGCGTGGCGATGATCGACAGATCGCGCATGCCCGACACCGCCATGTTCAGCGTGCGCGGAATCGGCGTCGCAGTCAGGGTGAGGATGTCGACTTCGCTGCGCAGGGCCTTGAGCTGTTCTTTCTGGCGTACGCCAAAACGGTGTTCTTCGTCGATGATCACCAGCCCGAGGTTTTTGATCTTCACGTCGTCGGACAGCAGCTTGTGCGTGCCGATGACAATGTCGATCTTGCCTTCCGCAAGATCGGCGATCGCCGCGTTGACTTCCTTGGCCGATTTGAAGCGACTCATCACTTCGACCGTCACCGGCCAGTCGGCGAAGCGGTCGCGGAAACTGTTGTAGTGCTGCTGGGCGAGCAGGGTGGTCGGTACCAGAATCGCCACCTGACGCCCGCCGTGCACGGCGATGAACGCGGCGCGCATGGCCACTTCGGTCTTGCCGAAGCCAACGTCGCCGCAGACCAGGCGATCCATCGGTTTCGGCGCGAGCATGTCTTCGCGCACGGCCTCGATGGTGGCTTGCTGATCGGGTGTTTCTTCGAACGGGAAACCGGCGCTGAACGTCGCGTAATCGGCCTTCGGATCGGCGAAGGCATAACCTTCGCGGGCGGCGCGACGGGCATAAATGTCGAGCAATTCGGCGGCGACGTCACGCACCTGCTCGGCGGCTTTGCGCTTGGCTTTCTGCCAGGTTTCCGAACCGAGGCGATGCAACGGCGCGAGCGAATCGTCGCTGCCGGTGTAACGTGCGATCAGGTGCAGGTTGGCTACCGGCACGTAGAGCTTGGCGTTCTCGGCGTATTCGAGGGTGAGGAATTCGGCGGCCTGATTGTCGATTTCCAGAATCGTCAGGCCCAGGTAGCGGCCGACGCCGTGATCGATATGCACCACCGGCGCGCCTTCGCGCAGTTCGGTGAGGTTCTTGATCACCGCATCGTTGCTGACGTCGCTGCGCTTCTCGCGGCGACGACGTTGCATGACCCGTTGGCCGAACAGCGGACTTTCCGCCACCAGCGCCAGCGCCGGGTCGTCGAGCAGCAGACCTTCGTCGAGCGGGGCGATGGTGATCGCCAGACGATCCTTGCTGGCAACGAAGTCTGGCCAGCTGTCGACGGTTTTCGGCCGCAACTTCAGGCGTTCCAACAGTTCCAGCAGGACTTCGCGACGACCCGCCGACTCGGCGGTGAACAGCACACGACCAGGGAATTCTTCGAGGAAGCCGGCCAGCGCCGCCAGCGGTTGCGTGGCCTTGGCTTCGATGGCCAGGTCCGGCAGCGCATGGGCCGGGAAGCGCTCACGGCCGACGCCGCTTTCAACGTCCTGTTGACTGGCAACGACGCGTGGCCAGTTCTTCAGGCGCGCGAAGCAATCTTCTACCGGCAGGAACAGTTCGGCCGGTGGCAATAAAGGACGCGAAGGATCGACGCGGCGTTCTTCGTAACGATTGCGCACGTCGTTCCAGAAGTTTTCCGCCGCCTGCTCGATGCCCGGCAGCGAGAACACCTGGGTGTCCTGGGGCAGGTAGTCGAACAGCGTCGAGGTTTCGTCGAAGAACAGCGGCAGGTAGTACTCGATGCCGGCCGGGGTGATACCGCTGCTTAAATCTTGAAAGATCGGGCAGCGGCGAAAATCGACGTCAAAGCGCTCACGGAAACGCGCCTTGAAGCGGGTGACTGCGTCTTTCTGCAATGGAAACTCGCGGGCCGGCAGCAGCTTGACCGACTCGACCTTGTCGATCGAGCGCTGGGTTTCCGGATCGAAGGTACGCAGGGTTTCGATTTCGTCGTCGAACAGGTCGATGCGATACGGCAGCTTGCTGCCCATCGGGAACAGGTCGATCAGCGCGCCGCGTACGGTGAACTCGCCGTGCTCGTACACCGTGTCGACATAGCGATAGCCGCTGGCTTCGAGCCGCGCACGCATCTGTTCGACGTCGAGCTTCTGGCCGATGTCCAGCACCAGGCTGCTGCCGAGGAGGAACTTGGTCGGCGCCAAGCGATGCAGGGCGGTGGTGATCGGTACCACCAGCACGCCGTGGGCCAGTTCCGGCAGGCGATACAGGCTGGCGATGCGCTGGGAGATGATGTCCTGGTGCGGCGAGAACAGGTCGTAGGGCAGGGTTTCCCAGTCGGGGAAATGCAGTACGGGCAAATCCGGGGCGAAGAAACTCAGCTCCTGTTCCAGCCGTTCGGCGCTTTGGCTGTCGGCGGTCAGCAGCAGGGTAAAGCGCTTGGCAGCGCTGGCAGCCTCGGCAATCGCCAGGCTGAGGGCGGCACCGGGCAGATTGCCCCAGTGCTGTTTACCTGCTTCGGCAGGGAGTAGCGGTAGACGCAGAACAGGCACGGAAGGTTGAGCTCCAGGCGTTGCGACAAAGTCGGTAATTGTAGCGGCCTCCGGTGCCGCCTGTCAGTTGCAGACTGCGTCTATCTTCATGGTTTGGACGAAATGTAGTGGTAACCATAAAAACGAGCACTTTTTTCATGGTTATGTAGTGCCGAAACCGGGTGGTGTTACGGAGGGTTACAGACATCGTCTAACAGTCGTCGAAAAATTGACTGCGCTGAAAGCCCCGGTTTTACTGGGCTGGAGAAAGGCGTAAATTTTTTGAACGGGAATTTGTTACCGATTGCGCGACAAGCGCGCATTGCTGAAAGGGCTTGTCGGCGGCATAATGTAGCCCCTTTTTTCTGCCCCTACATGTGGAAGGTTACCGTGACTCAGAAGCCCGACCAGTGTCTTGGTGAATGGATCGACCGTGAAGCACTCGCAGAAGCGATGATCCCGCTTATCGGTCAGCTCTACCGCAATAACAACGTGGTTAGCTCGATCTATGGCCGCAGCCTGATCAACCAGTCTGTCATCGCGATTCTCAAAGCTCACCGCTTTGCTCGCCACCGTTCTTCGGACGACAGCGAACTCTCCGTCCACGAAACATTCCCACTGCTCAAGGCCATGAGTGAGCTCAAGCTCGGCGCGGCGTCGGTGGATCTGGGCAAGCTGGCGTTCAAATTCCGCAATGAAGGCAACGGCCGCAGCGCCGAGCAGTTCGTGCGTGAAGAGATGGCTGACGTGGTTGGCCAGCAGAACGCTTCGGCCCGCAAAGGCACCGACGTTGTTCTTTACGGCTTCGGTCGTATCGGCCGTCTGCTGGCGCGCATCCTGATCGAGAAAACCGGTGGTGGCGACGGCCTGCGTCTGCGCGCCATCGTCGTGCGCAAAGGCGCCGAGAACGACCTGACCAAACGCGCCAGCCTGCTGCGTCGCGATTCGGTACACGGTTCGTTCAACGGCACCATTACCATCGATGAAGAAAACAACACCATCACCGCCAACGGTAACCTGATCCAGGTGATCTACGCGAAGAACCCGACCGAGGTGGATTACACCCAGTACGGCATCAAAGACGCGCTGCTGGTGGACAACACCGGTGTATGGCGTGACGCCGACGGCCTGGGTCAGCACCTGGCGTGCCCGGGCATCGATCGCGTTGTTCTGACCGCGCCTGGCAAGGGCAAGCTGAAGAACATCGTTCACGGCATCAACCACGGTGAAATCACCGCTGACGACAAGATCGTCTCGGCTGCTTCCTGCACCACCAACGCCATCGTGCCGGTGCTCAAAGCGGTCAACGACAAGTTCGGCATCATCAACGGTCACGTCGAAACCGTTCACTCGTACACCAACGACCAGAACCTGATCGACAACTTCCACAAGGGCGATCGCCGTGGCCGCAGCGCCGCGCTGAACATGGTGATCACCGAGACCGGTGCCGCCACCGCTGCTGCCAAGGCTCTGCCTGAGCTGGCCGGCAAGCTGACCGGTAACGCGATCCGCGTTCCGACGCCGAACGTGTCGATGGCCATTCTCAACCTCAACCTTGAGAAAGCCGCCACCCGTGAAGAGATGAACGAGTACCTGCGCTACATGGCGCTGCACTCTGAGCTGCACAAGCAGATCGACTTCGTCAATTCGCAGGAAGTGGTGTCGACCGACTTCGTTGGCTCGCGTCACGCTGGTGTGGTCGACGCTGAAGCGACCATCGTGCAGGACAACCGCGTCGTTCTGTACGTTTGGTACGACAACGAGTTCGGCTACAGCTGCCAGGTGGTTCGCGTAATGGAAGACATGGCTGATGTGAATCCGCCAGCGTTTCCGCGCTAAGCCTCAGGCTTGAATGAAAACGCCCCGGCATTTTGTCGGGGCGTTTTTGTTTGTGGGCCTGTTGGATCTTCTGTGTCCTTGCCGGCCTCTTCGCGAGCAGGCTCGCTCCCACACTGGATCAGTGTCGTTCACAATCTTCTGTGGGAGCGAGCCTGCTCGCGAAAGCATTCTGTCAGGCGCCGCTGGCTACCGAAGCCTGCGCCGTGCGCAACTCATGCCGGTTGCCACGGAACAATACCAACGTCGCAATCAACCCCAACACCGCCGCGCCACTGAGCCAGATCCCCGGTGCTGCCTTGTTGTCCAGCACATGAATCAGGTAGGTACACGCCGCCGGGGTAAAGCCGCCGAACGTCGCCGTCGCCAGGCTGTACGCCAGCGAGAAACCGGTCGTGCGCACTTCCACCGGCATGATCTCGGTCAGCGCCACCACCATCGCGCCGTTGTACGAGCCATAAAGGAACGACAGCCACAGTTCGACAATCAGCAAATGGCTGAAGCTGGGGTTCGCCACCAGCCACGACAGCGCCGGATACGCCGTGAGGATCGCCAGAATCGTCGCTGCCAGCAGTAAGGGTTTTCGGCCGATCTTGTCGGATACCGCGCCCATCACCGGTAGCCAGAAGAAATTCGACAAGCCGATGCACACCGTCACCAGCAAGGCGTCGAGGTCCGACAGATGCAACTCGGCCTTGCCGAACGTCGGCGTGTACGCAGTGATCAGGTAGAACGAAACCGTGGTCATCACCACCAGCGCCATGCCGGCAATGACGATGCCGAAGTTCTGCCCGATCGAGCGGACGATTTCGCCGAGGGTAGGGCGGTGGGTGCGCGCCTGGAATTCCGGAGTTTCTTCCAGCGAGCGACGGATGAAAAAAATCACCGGCACGATCATGCAGCCAATCAGAAACGGCACGCGCCAGCCCCATTCGCCCATTTGCTCCGGACTCAGCCAGTGATTCAGAGCAACGCCGAGCAGGCCGGCGAACACCACGGCTGCCTGTTGGCTGGCCGACTGCCAACTGACGAAAAAGCCTTTGCGCCCCGGCGTAGAAATTTCCGCCAGATACACCGACACGCCGCCCAATTCCACGCCCGCCGAGAAGCCTTGCAGCAGGCGGCCGAACAACACCAGTAGCGGTGCGGCGACGCCGAGCGTCGCGTAACCGGGCACGCAGGCAATCAGCACCGTACCGGCGGCCATCATCGCCAAAGTGATGATCAGCCCTTTGCGCCGTCCGTGACGGTCGATATAGGCGCCGAGGAAAATTGCCCCCAGCGGGCGCATCAGGAAGCCGGCGCCGAAGGTCGCCAGCGACAGCATCAGCGAAGCGAAGGCGCTGTCGGTGGGGAAGAAGGTTTTGGCGATGGCCGTGGCATAGAAGCCGTAGACCATGAAGTCGAACATTTCGAGGAAGTTGCCGCTGACAACGCGAAAGATCGCTTTGCCTTTGCCCGTGGTGGAGGACATGGGAGGTACTCACTGTTCAATTTTGTATAAAGGCGTTGCAGCCATGGGGAAGCGAGCGGGCGCTTGTAGTTCATAATGGCCGCCGTGGTTTTGCGGGGAGATGAAGAATTGTTAACTGGACGCTGGTGGGGGCCTGTGGTGTTGGCGGTGGCAATCGGCGGCTGCGGCACCGGCGATTCCCTGGAACAGGTTGGCGGTTCGACCATGGGCAGCACCTGGTCGGTCAAGTACGTGCGCCACGCCGGGGTCGCCGATCCTGCGCGGGTGCGCGGCGAAGTGCAGGCCATCCTCGGTGAAGTCGATCAACAGCTGTCGACTTACCGAAGTGACTCCGCCATCGAACGTTTCAACGCCTTGCCCGCCGATAGCTGCCAAGCCATGCCGGCAGCGGTGCTCGAATTGGTCCGCATCGGCGAACAGCTTTCAACGCAAAGCGAAGGCTCCTACGACCTGACCGTGGAACCGCTGCTGGACCTCTGGGGATTCGGCCCGCAAGGACGCGAAGAAAAGATCCCTGATGCGGCCGCTGTGGCCGAGGTCATGCAGCGGGTCGGCCATCAGCACCTGCGCATCGATGGCGAGCGGTTGTGCAAGGACGCCGCCGTCGAAGTCGACTTCAACAGCATTGCCGCCGGTTACGCCGTGGATATCATTGCTGCCAGATTGCAGGCCATGGGCATCGACAATTATCTGGTCGAAGCAACGGGCGAACTCAAAGCCCGCGGCAAGAAACCGGATGGTTCAGCGTGGCGCATCGCTCTCGAAGAGCCTCGCGATGACCAGCAAGTGGCCGAGCGGATTATCGATGTCGACGGCTATGGCGTATCCACCTCCGGTGACTACCGCCACTATTTTCTGCAGGACGGTCGGCGTTATTCCCACACCTTCGATGCACGCAGCGGGCGACCGGTCCTACACGACCTGGCGTCAGTCACGGTGATTCATCCTTCAGCGTTGATGGCCGATGGACTATCGACGCTGTTGCTGATTCTCGGGCCGGAAAGGGCGCGGGACTATGCCCAAAAACATGACATTGCTGCATTCTTTGTCTTGCGTGCCGATACAGGTTTCGTCACCCGCAGCAGTCAGGCATTTACGCAGCTTGTCGGTGAAAAAAACTGACCGAAGACAAGACGAAAGCTGGCGTTGTAGTGCAGGCAAAAGTAGCCTACGACGCGACCAAGGGTTAATGTGCGCGGCGTTGACGCTTCTATAGACTGTGTCCGGGTTCTTCACTGGCCCCCAATTGTTCCTTCGCGCCGCCGTTCGGCGTGATTTAGCCGCCGGTGCTGCTGGCACCGCGGCCTGTTCTGAGGAGTACGCATGGCTGTCTACAACTACGACGTGGTGGTACTGGGTTCCGGCCCGGCGGGAGAAGGCGCGGCAATGAACGCCGCCAAAGCGGGGCGCAAGGTCGCGATGGTCGACAGCCGTCGCCAGGTCGGCGGCAACTGCACCCACCTCGGCACCATCCCGTCCAAGGCACTGCGTCACTCGGTGCGGCAGATCATGCAGTTCAACACCAACCCGATGTTCCGCGCGATCGGCGAGCCACGCTGGTTCTCCTTCCCGGACGTGTTGAAAAGCGCCGAAAAAGTCATTTCCAAACAAGTCGCATCGCGCACCGGCTACTACGCCCGTAACCGCGTCGACGTGTTCTTCGGGACCGGCAGCTTCGCCGACGAGCAAACCATCGAAGTGGTCTGCGGCAACGGCGTGGTCGAGAAGCTGGTGGCCAAGCACATCATCATCGCCACCGGTTCGCGCCCGTATCGCCCGGCGGACATCGATTTCCACCACCCGCGCATCTACGATAGCGACACCATCCTCAGCCTCGGTCACACCCCGCGCAAACTGATCGTTTACGGCGCTGGTGTGATCGGCTGCGAATACGCATCGATCTTCAGTGGTCTGGGTGTGTTGGTCGAACTGGTCGACAACCGTGGCCAGTTGCTGAGCTTCCTCGACTCGGAAATTTCCCAGGCGCTGAGCTACCACTTCAGCAACAACAACATCACCGTGCGTCACAACGAAGAGTACGACCGCGTCGAAGGCGTGGACAACGGCGTAATCCTGCATCTTAAATCCGGCAAGAAGATCAAGGCCGACGCCTTGCTCTGGTGCAACGGCCGTACCGGCAACACCGACACGCTGGGTCTGGAAAACATCGGGGTCAAGGTCAACAGCCGTGGCCAGATCGAAGTCGACCAGAACTACCGCACCTGCATAGAGAACATCTACGGCGCCGGTGACGTGATCGGCTGGCCAAGCCTGGCCAGTGCCGCCCACGACCAGGGTCGTTCGGCCGCTGGCAGCATCGTCGACAACGGCAGCTGGCGCTTCGTCAATGACGTGCCGACCGGCATCTACACCATTCCGGAGATCAGCTCGATCGGCAAGAACGAGCAGGAATTGACCCAGGCGAAAGTGCCGTACGAAGTCGGCAAGGCCTTCTTCAAGAGCATGGCGCGGGCGCAGATTGCCGGTGAGCCGCAGGGCATGCTGAAGATCCTCTTCCACCGCGAAACGCTGGAAGTGCTCGGCGTGCACTGCTTCGGTTATCAGGCGTCGGAGATCGTGCACATCGGTCAGGCGATCATGAACCAGCCGGGTGAGCTGAATACGCTGAAGTATTTCGTCAACACCACGTTCAACTACCCGACCATGGCGGAAGCCTATCGGGTCGCGGCGTACGACGGCCTCAACCGGCTTTTTTGACGGGCTCCGGCCGGTGGCCTGAGCCGGCCGGGGAGACCGATTTCAGCAATTCTCAAGGGTGGCAGTGGCCAAACCGGGAAAGTCTGTAATCAGGCTGTCAACGCCGAAGTCGGCGAGTCTGCGCATCAGCGCAGGCTCGTTGACGGTCCACACCGACACATGCAGGCCCTGACGCTGCGCCTTCTGCAGGCGTTCCGGCGTACACAGCGTCCAGTTCAAGGCGAGAATCTCGCAACCGTAGCTGGCCGCCACCTTCAGCGGATCGAGCCAGGCGTATTCGGCCACCAGGCCACGGGATACGTCGGGTACCAGATCCAGCGCTGCCTTCAAGACTTCCCGCGAACTCGAAGTGATCGTCACCTTGTCGAGCAGGCCGTGGCGCTGAGCCATTTCCCGAATCGCCAGCACGGTAGTCGCCGCGCGGGTGCGTGATGCGCTTTTGACTTCCAGCTGCCAGTGCTCGAAATCACATTGCTCGAACAACTCTTCCAGCGTCGGAATCGGGCACGGCTTGATCCAGCCCGGGCCGCCCTTGCGTGCGTCGTAGGTCACCAGTTCGGCGGCGGTGTGCTCGACGACTTTGCCGCGACGGTCGGTGGTGCGCTTGAGGGTCGGGTCATGGATGACCATCAGCTCGCCGTCCTTGGACAGGTGCAGATCCAGTTCGCAGCGGCGCACGCCGTGCTTGAGGCATTCCTGAAAGCTGCTCAGGGTGTTTTCCGGTGCTTCGCCCTTGGCGCCGCGGTGGCCGTAGATGAGGGTCACGGTGCTTCCTTAAGTTAAATGCCAGATTCGTTCTGTTCGCGGGCCAGACGGCGTTCCTGAGCCTGCTTTTGCAAGATGTAGCGCGCGAGCAATTGGCGCTGGGCATCGGTCGGACGCTCGAACTCGGTGCCGACGTCATACCCATCCCCCTTGGGATCGCAATGGGTGACCCGGGCACGCAGCAGCAGGCCGAGTGCCTGCGGCATCAGCACCAGTTTCACCGACAGGTGTGCGCCAGTGGCAATCGGGGTCGGGTACTGAAAGTCGATCCCGCCCTCGGAGATGATCACTGGCTGCGGCTCGCCGATGTGGCCGAGCACGGTCAGGGCGATCACCTGGCTGAGCAGGTCAATGCGTTTGTTCTGCGATTTGAGAAACGCGGCGATGGCGCGGTCGCGCTCGCTGATCTGCCGCAACAGGTGCTGCGACTCGAATTCGCTCAGGTGCAGTTCGCTGAGCAGGTTGAAGAGTGGGGATGCATCCTGCAACACTTCCTGGCCTGCGGCTTCGGGAGCGGACAGGGGCCGAATTTCCAGTGCGATCGTGTCCTCGATACGGTAGTATTCGCGGCGATCTTCTTCATCTAATGTCGACATGGCGAACCCATGGTAGCGGCGGTGGTCTGAGTGTAAAGCTGGTTTTCGACCCCCGCCACAAGGACGTTCCTTTTCCCTCCGAACAAGCCCCGACATGTTCAGACCTCTCTTCGTATTTATCGGCACGCGTTATACCCGTGCAAAGCGTCGCAATCATTTTGTGTCATTCATTTCCCTGACTTCGATGATCGGGCTCGCCCTTGGCGTGGTCGTGATGATCGTCGTGCTCTCGGTGATGAACGGCTTCGATCATGAGATGCGCACCCGCGTGTTGGGCATGGTGCCCCACGCTACTCTCGAGACCGGCGAGCCGATCAATGACTGGCAGAGCCTGGCCGACAAGGTCAAGCAGAACCGGCAGGTGACGGCGGTGGCGCCGTTCACCCAGATGCAGGGCCTGCTGACCAACAACGGTCAGGTTTCCAAGGTGTTGCTCAATGCCATTGATCCTGCGCTCGAGCGCAATGTGTCGATCATCGACAACTTCATGAAGCAGGGCAAACTCGACGACCTGACACCGGGCAGCTTCGGCATCGTCATCGGCGACAAGGCGGCGACCAAGCTCGGCGTCGGCATCGGCGACAAGGTTACTTTTGTCGCACCGGAGGTCAGCGTGACCCCGGCGGGGATGTTCCCGCGCATGAAGCGCTTCACCGTGGTCGGGATTTTCCATGTCGGCGCCGGTGAGCTCGACGGCTACCTCGGCGTGACCAATCTGCAGGATCTGGCGAAAATGCACCGCTGGAAAGCCGATCAGGTGCAGGGCCTGCGGCTGAAGTTCGACGACCTGTTCCAGGCGCCGCGCGAGGCGTGGAACATTGCCCAGCAGCTCGGCGAAGATCGTTACTACGCCCGCGACTGGACGCGCACCCACGGCAACCTGTATCAAGCGATCCGCATGGAAAAAGCCATGATCGGGCTGCTGTTGCTGCTGATCGTCGCCGTCGCCGCGTTCAACATCATTTCCACGCTGGTGATGGTGGTGAACGACAAGAAGGGCGACATCGCCATTCTGCGTACCCTCGGCGCGACACCGGGCACGATCATGCGCACGTTCATGGTTCAGGGCACGGTAATCGGCGTGGTCGGCACGGCCATTGGCGCAGTGGTCGGGATCCTCGCGGCACTGAATGTCAGTGCGGCCATTTCGGCGCTTGAAGGGCTGATCGGCCACAAGTTCCTTAATGCTGACGTGTATTTCATTGATTATCTTCCTTCGCAGGTACAGAGCCAGGACGTCGTCATGGTCTGCGCCGCTGCGTTGGTCCTGAGTTTCCTCGCCACCCTGTATCCCGCCTGGCGTGCCGCGCGCACCCAGCCGGCGGAGGCGTTACGTTATGAGTGAGTCGGGCATGAGTGAACAAGCAATTCTGAGCTGCCGTAATCTGGGCAAATCCTACGAGGAGGGTCCGGAGTCGGTACAAGTGCTGGCCGGCCTGCAACTGGAGTTGCACCCAGGCGAGCGTGTGGCGATCGTGGGTAAATCCGGTTCCGGCAAAAGTACCTTGCTCAACCTGCTCGGCGGTCTCGATACGCCAAGCAAGGGCAGCGTCTGGCTCGACGGTGAAGAACTGTCTGCGTTGAGCGAGAAAAAGCGTGGCCTGCTGCGCAATCGCGCGCTTGGTTTCGTTTATCAGTTTCACCATTTGCTGCCGGAATTCACCGCGCTGGAAAACGTCTGCATGCCGCTGTTGATCGGCAAGACCGCCATCCCGGAGGCGCGCCAGCGTGCCACGGCATTACTGGAGCGTGTCGGTCTGGGCCATCGTCTGGAACACAAACCGGCGGAACTGTCCGGCGGCGAGCGTCAGCGCGTGGCCATTGCCCGTGCCCTGGTCAACAATCCGGGGCTGGTGATGCTCGATGAGCCGACCGGCAACCTCGACCTGCACACCGCCGAAGGCATTCAGGATCTGATGCTGGAGCTGAGCACGTCGATGCGCACGGCATTCCTGGTGGTGACGCACGACATGAACCTGGCTCGCCAGATGGACCGCGTCCTGCAGTTGCAGGAAGGCTGCCTGACTCCCATCTGACTGGCTGAAACCCGGCGCCCGTAACGGCGCCGGGTCTTTTATTTCTATACGGTGCCCCAGCGAATGTTCAGACCGTTATCGATCTTTATCGGCACGCGCTATACCCGCGCCAAGCGCCGCAATCGCTTTGTTTCGTTCATTTCGATGACCTCGATGATCGGCCTCGCCCTCGGCGTGCTGGCGATGATCGTGGTGCTGTCGGTGATGAATGGCTTCCAGCGCGAGATGAGCTCGCGCATCCTCGGCATGGTGCCCCATGCCACCATCGTTGGCGTCAAGCCGATCGATGACTGGCAGCCGGTGGCCGCCGCCGCGATGAAAAATCCCGAAGTGACTGCCGCCGTGCCGTTCACCGAGATGGAAGGCATGCTGTCCTACAAGGGTTCGATGCAGCCGATTCAGATCAGCGGCGTTGATCCGGCCCAGGAAGGCAAGGTGTCGATCGTTGCCCAGCACATCGTCCAGGGCCGTCTCGATGCCTTGAAGCCGGGCGAATTTGGTGTGGTGATCGGTGAAATCACCGCGCGGCGTTTCCGCCTCAATGTCGGCGACAAGATCACTCTGATCGTCCCGGAAGTCAGCACCGCGCCGGGCGGTATCACCCCGCGCATGCAGCGCCTGAATGTGGTGGGCGTGTTCAAGGTCGGCGCCGAGCTGGACGGCTCGATGGGCCTGATCCACGTCGCCGATGCCGCGACCATGCAGCACTGGCAGCCGAATCAGGTGCAGAGCGTGCGGCTGGCAGTCAAGGACCTGTACGCGGCGCCGAAGGTGTCTGCGGACATTGCCGGTGGCCTCGGCGCTGACTTCAAGGCTGACGACTGGACCCACACCCAGGGCAGCCTGTTCAGCGCGATGAAGATGGAAAAAACCATGATCGGCCTGCTGTTGCTGATGATCGTCGCGGTGGCGGCGTTCAACATCATTGCGACGCTGATCATGGTGGTGAACGACAAGGGCGCCGACATCGCGATCCTGCGCACGATCGGCGCTACGCCCCGGCAGATCATGGCGATCTTCATGGTCCAGGGCACGGTGATCGGTATTGTCGGCACCATCATTGGCGGCGTGCTGGGCGTGATTGCGGCGCTCAATGTCAGCGAACTGGTCGGCTGGGTCGAGCGCGTGACCGGCCAGCATATCTTCAGTTCGGACGTGTATTTCGTCAGCAACCTGCCTTCGGAACTGCAGGGTGGGGATGTGCTGTTGATCTGCTCGGCGGGATTCATTTTGAGCTTCCTGGCCACTGTGTATCCAGCGTGGCGGGCGGCGAAGATCGAACCGGCGCATGCGCTGAGATATTCGTAAGCGACTCCATGCTCGTTCCCACGCAGAGCGTGGGAACGATCAGGTCCGAGGCAACTCGATTACAAACCGCGTCCAACCCGCTTCAGATTCGCAATGAATCGTCCCGCCATGTGCCCGCACGATCGACTGGGTGATCGCCAGACCCAACCCCGCATGCTCACTGCTACCTTCCTGCCGCGCCGGATCCGCTCGATAGAAGCGGTCAAACAGACGCGGCAGTAATTGCGCTGAAACCCCCTCGCCACTGTTTTCGACGCAGACGCGCACGGTCTCCCCCTCGTCGACGATGCTCAAGCGCACATAACCCTCGGCCGGGGTAAACCGCAGCGCGTTATCCAGCAGATTCGACAAGGCCCGGCGCAACATGCCGCGATCACCTTCGATTTGCGCCTCACCTTCACGGCTCAAGCTCACACCAGCGTCTTCCGCCAGTGGCGCAAAAAACTCCAGCAGCATGTCGGCCTCATCCGCCAGCTCCAGTGGTTCGCGCTTGGGCATCAGCAAGCCGCGGTCAGCCTTGGCCAGATAGAGCATGTCGTTGACCAGTTGCGCCATCCATTGCAGTTCTTCGAGGTTGCTGTGCAGCGCTTCGCGGTAGTCCTCCAGTGCGCGTGGGCGGGTGAGGGTGACCTGGGTGTGGGTCAGCAGATTCGACAACGGTGTGCGCAGCTCATGGGCGATGTCGGCGGAGAATGCCGAGAGGCGCTGAAACGAGTCGTCGAGGCGTGCGAGCATGGCGTTGAAGCTGTGGGCCATTTCCGCAAGCTCTGGTGGCATCTTCTCTTCAGGCAGTCGGGCATTCAGCGATTGCGCGGAAATCCCACGGGCCACTGCGCTCATCCGCCGCAACGGGCGCAGACCGCTGCGCGCCGCCCAGGCCCCGAGCAGGGCGGTAGCTAGCGCTGACAGGCCGACGGTCAGCCAGATCAGATGCTGCATGCGCGTAAGAAAATGCTGGTGATGGGTGATGTCCAGCAGCAGCGTCAGTTGTGGCGAATCCGCTGCGTCCGGGTAGAGCGGGGCGCGCAGCACGCGGTAGTCGGTGCCGTCATGGCTGATGGTCGACAGGCCTGTTTGCAGCGGCAGATTCTTCGGAATCTGCACCGAGCTGTCGTACCAGTGCTGCCCGTCGCCACTGGTGATGCGCAACGACAGATCCGCCTGCCGGTTGAGTTCATCGGCCAGCCGCGCCTCGCGCTGCGCAGGTTGGAGATCCTGCAAGGCGCGGCGCAGGCCGATCAGTTTCGTCTCCAGTTGTTGCTGATCGAGTTCGATGAAGTGCGCCTCGCTGGCGCGGTCGAACAGCACCCCGGCGAACAGCGAGACCACCGCAGTGCAAGCGGCAAACAACAGTGCCAGGCGCGTGCTCAATGACCAACGACGCATCACAGCGAACGCTCTTCGAGCACGTAACCCATGCCGCGCACGGTGTGGATCAACTTGTTGGGGAAGTCATCGTCGATCTTCAGGCGCAAGCGGCGGATCGCCACTTCGATGACGTTGGTGTCGCTGTCGAAATTCATGTCCCAGACCTGCGAGGCGATCAGCGATTTGGGCAGGACTTCACCCTGACGGCGCAGGAGCATTTCCAGCAGGGCGAATTCCTTGGCGGTCAGGTCGATGCGCTGGCCGCTGCGTTCGACCCGGCGGCGGATCAGATCCAGGCGCAGATCGGCCAGTTGCAGACTGGTTTCCTGGGCGATTGCGCTGCCGCGCCGCAACAGGCTGCGCACCCGCGCGAGCAGCTCGGAAAAGGCGAATGGCTTGACCAGATAATCGTCGGCGCCCAGTTCGAGGCCGTGAACCCTGTCCTCCACGGCGTCTTTGGCGGTGAGAAAAAGTACCGGCGTTTCGAGGCCGGCGCTGCGCACCGCTTGGAGAATCTGCCAGCCACTGCGCCCGGGCAGCATTACATCGAGGATCAACAGCGCGTAGTCGCCGCTCAAGGCCAATTGCTGGCCGCTAATCCCGTCAGCCACCAGCTCGGTATTGAATCCGGCCTCGGTCAGGCCCTGACGCAGGTATTGGCCGGTTTTCGCTTGGTCTTCGACGATCAACAGTTTCATGGGCGACTCGGGCGGGGTTGGTATTTGGAAGGGCGAAGGCGTTATACCGTGAGATCCGGCGATAAGCGCCAAGCTGACAAAGTTGTAATCTGCCTGTCAGGTCGATGCCAGCCCTGGGTGATTAGAGTTTCCCACAGGCTGAACCTTCTCTTGTTGGAGTACGACCATGTTTTTGCGCACCTCGCTGAAAATTGCCGCCTGTCTGCTGGCATTGAGTACGCCAGCCTGGGCGACACCGGTGCACGCCTTCGCCTTCGGCCAGCCGGCAGCGGCGAGCCAGGCCACGCGGACTATCGAAATCGTCATGGGCGACATGAACTTCGACCCGAAGGCCATACAGGTCAAGGCCGGTGAGACGGTTCGCTTTGTGCTGGTGAATAAAGGCCAGTTACTGCACGAATTCAACCTCGGTGATGCGGCGATGCATGCCAGTCACCAGCAGGAAATGTTGCAGATGCAGCAAAGCGGCATGCTTACGCCTACCGGCATGAAAGAAATGTCCCACGATATGGCGGGCATGAATCACGCGGCGATGGGGCATGGCATGCAGCATGACGACCCCAACAGCGTACTGGTCGAGCCCGGTAAAACTGCTGAGTTGACCTGGACCTTCAGCAAGGCCATGGCGCTTGAGTTTGCCTGCAATATCCCCGGGCATTATCAGGCGGGCATGGTCGGCAAACTGACAGTCAGTCAGTAAGCACTCAAAGGCGCGGGCAAAGGCTGGTAGAATCCGCTGATTCTTCAGTCAGGTTTCCGCCATGCATCCCGCAGCCGAACATTCGCCGCTGGGCAAATCCAGCGAATACATCGCCACTTACACGCCGTCCCTGCTGTTCCCGATTCCGCGCACCGCGAAATGGGCCGAGCTGGGCCTGACCGCCGAAACCCTGCCGTACAAAGGCGTGGATTTCTGGAACTGCTTCGAGCTGTCGTGGCTGCTGCCGTCGGGCAAACCGGTGGTGGCGATCGCTGAATTCAGCATCCCGGCGGACTCGCCGAACATCATCGAATCGAAGTCGTTCAAGCTCTACCTCAACTCGCTGAACCAGACGCCGTTCGCCGACGTCGCCACATTGCAAGCGACGCTGGTCAAGGATCTGTCCGCCGCTGCCGGCAAACCGGTGGGCGTGCGGGTGCGCAGTCTGAAAGACGTGGAAGCTGAAGGCGTGGTGGCGTTGCCGGGCGTGTGCATCGACGATCTGGATATCAGCGTGAGCAATTATGAACACCCGCGTCCGGAGCTGCTGCGTTGCGATGATTCGCGGATCGTTGAAGAGAGCGTGCACAGCCACCTGCTCAAATCCAACTGCCCGGTGACCAGCCAGCCGGACTGGGGCAGCGTGGTAGTGGAATATCGCGGCGCGGCGCTGGATCACGCCAGCCTGCTGGAGTACATCGTCAGCTTCCGCCAGCATTCGGACTTCCATGAGCAATGCGTTGAGCGGATTTTTCTTGATCTGCAGCGGTTGTTGAAGCCGGAGAAACTCACGGTGTTTGCGCGCTATGTGCGCCGGGGTGGGCTGGATATCAACCCGTATCGCAGCACTGAAGAGGTGCAGCTGCCGAATCACCGGCTCGTACGTCAATAAAGAAACGGAATGTGCGATATCCCTTGTGGGGGCGAGCCTGCTCGCGAATGCGGTGTTTCATTCAACGATGATGTCGACTGACACGACGCCTTCGCGAGCAGGCTCGCTCCCACAAGGGCTTGCATGCACATTTTGCAAATGAAAAAGCCCTGCCATCGCTGGCAGGGCTTTTTTTGTGCGGCGGGGCGTCAGATGCCCATGCTGCCCAGCGTATTCATGATATTGCGCAGGGTGCCGGCGATCGCCGGGTGTTCGACTTCGAAGCGCTCGACCGCCAGGTTCACGCCGTCGGCGATGCTCGCGTCCTGGGTGGCAGTTTCCAGCTGGATTTCCGATTCGATCTGCGCCATCAGCGCATGCAGATCCTCACGCTCGGCTTCCGACAGCGGTGGATTGTGTTCCAGCTGCTCGCGCAGGGTATCGAGCTGTTTTTGCAGTTCTTGGGCGGGCATGGTGGTTTCCTTTTATCAATAGGCACTGGCATTGACCGCAGCCACGCGCCAAAGGTCTATGGCTGACCTTTAGATTAATCCACTCTCGGTAAACCTGCATGACGCCGATCAGGGCTTTTCGCCTTTGGCGCGGCGCAGGCTGATGTCTGCGAGGCAGGCGTCCAGTTCGCCGAGATGATCGATTACCGAATGCACACCCAGGCCGAACAACTGCACGGTTGCCTTGCCGCGCAACTTTTCGCGTTCCTTTTGTGACAAAGCCTGCCACTCGCTCGGGCTGAGGCCGCATAGCGAGCCACAGGACGCCAGGCCAATCGTCCATAACCCGGCATTCAGACCGGCCTGTAACAGGCGCGGCTCACCGCTGACCAGCACGCAGCCGTCGAGGCGGTCGATGTTCAAACTCATCAACGCCTGCCAGCACGCGTTGGGCGCTGGCCATGGATTCATTGTTGCTGAATGTTGCGTCGGTTTGATCCAGTCTGGCAGCGAGGCGGCCAGTGGCTGAGCGAGGGCAGCGGGCAATTCGTCGAGCCACGCGCAGGGAATTCCCTGGCGCTGCAAACTTTTCAGGCTATCGAGTGCGCCGGGTGTAGTTTTGGCATGTTCCGGCTGGGCGTTGAGCTCTTGCGCGGCGCGGGCACCGAAATCCACCAGGCAACCGCTCAGGCCGAACAGCACGGCAGTCAGGCCGGGCGCGGCGACGGGCAAGGTTTCGGCGTGAGTCATGGCAACGTCCCTGAAATAACGCTCAAGACTAGGGCGCTGGGGTGACAGTTGCATGACAGGCGGGTGAAAGCCTGCGTAGGAAACTTCCTGCATATCCTTGCAGCGGCGCACTGCCCAAATCGCCGTTTACGCTTATACTAGCGGCCTTAATGCCCGGGCCGAGAGGACCGCGCCAGTATCGAATCCAAGGAGTTTTTCTATGCGCTGGAGCCCTTCGCTCACTCAGCTAAGTGTATGTGCCAGCCTGTTGCTGGCGCCGTTCGCCACCCAGGCGGCCACCGAAGAAGACCCTTGGGAAAGCGTCAATCGGCCGATTTTCCAGTTCAACGACTTCGTTGACACCTACGCGCTTAAGCCATTGGCGCAGGGTTATGAGTTCATCACCCCGCAGTTCGTTGAAGACGGCATTCACAATATGTTCCGCAACGTCGGTGACGTGACCAACCTGGCGAACAACATTCTCCAGGCCAAACCGGCTGCAGCGGGCGTTGATACCGCCCGACTGATTTTCAACACCACCTTCGGTCTGCTCGGCTTCTTCGACGTCGGCACCAAGATGGGCTTGAACCGCAGCGACGAAGACTTCGGTCAGACCCTCGGTTACTGGGGCGTGGGCAGCGGCCCGTACGTGATGCTGCCGCTGATGGGGCCGAGCACCCTGCGTGACGCACCGTCGAAATATGTCGACAGTTTCACCGGCGCGTACCGCTACATCGACCACGTGCCGACGCGTAACTCGATCTTCGGCCTGAACATCGTCGACACCCGCGCCAGCCTGCTGTCGAGCGAGAAGCTGATCAGCGGCGACAAATACACCTTCATCCGCAACGCTTACCTGCAGAACCGCGAGTTCAAGGTGAAGGACGGTCAGGTCGAAGACGATTTCTGATTTCGACCGGTGATGAAAAAGGCGGCCCTCGGGTCGCCTTTTTTGTCCGCGCCAGAGCGTCGCCTGCGACTGCCACTACCTTCCATCGGGTTACCGTTGGAGCGGTTCTTATAACTCCCGGTGATTTGACAAACAAAGTCGTCAAGCGACAATCGGCGCATGCTTGAAACGCTCTGCGGATGGGAGTACCGTCTGCGCCTTAGAAGGGCACCTCTGTTTAAAACCGCGCGCCAGGCGAATGCTTGAAAGCGCTGCAACAGAGAGGCTAGAAAGCGAATCCAGTAGTCTGCGCAGGGCCGATGCCCCGCTCACTACGCCAACCTAATTCTGGCGCCGTTTGCCCACATGCCAAAAACCAGTGCCACGCTGCTGATAATCGATGATGACGAGGTAGTGCGCGCGAGCCTCGCGGCCTATCTGGAAGACAGTGGTTTCAGCGTCCTGCAGGCCGGCAACGGTCAACAGGGTCTTCAGGTATTCGAGCAAGACGAGCCCGATCTGGTCATCTGCGATCTGCGCATGCCGCAGATGGGCGGTCTCGAACTGATCCGTCAGGTCACCGAGCGCTCACCGGAGACGCCGGTGATCGTGGTCTCGGGTGCCGGGGTGATGAACGACGCGGTCGAGGCCCTGCGCCTGGGCGCGGCGGATTACCTGATCAAGCCTCTCGAAGATCTGGCTGTGCTCGAGCACTCCGTGCGCCGGGCCCTGGATCGTGCGCGGCTGCTGGTGGAAAACCAGCGCTACAGCGAGAAGCTGGAAAAGGCCAACCGCGAGCTCGAAGCCAGCCTGAACCTGCTCCAGGAAGACCAGAACGCCGGTCGCCAGGTGCAGATGAACATGCTGCCGGAAAGCCCGTGGAGCATTGACGAATTCAATTTTGCCCATCAGATCATCCCGTCGCTGTACCTGTCGGGTGATTTTGTCGACTATTTCCGCGTTGACGAGCGCCGGGTCGCGTTTTATCTGGCGGATGTTTCCGGGCATGGCGCGTCATCAGCCTTCGTCACCGTGCTGCTGAAGTTCATGACCACGCGTTTGCTCTTCGAATCGAAACGCAGCGGTACCTTGCCGGAGTTCAAGCCTTCGGAAGTGCTCGGTCATATCAACCGGGGACTGATCAGTTGTAAGCTGGGTAAACACGTCACAATGGTCGGTGGAGTCATCGACGAGGAGACCGGTTTGTTGACCTATAGCATTGGCGGCCATCTGCCTTTGCCTGTGTTGTACACGCCTGACAGTGTTCGTTATCTCGAAGGCCGTGGCCTGCCGGTGGGCCTTTTCAATGAAGCCACCTACGAAGACCACGTGCTTGAGCTGCCGCCGACGTTCAGCCTGACGCTGATGTCTGATGGCATTCTGGACCTTTTGCCGGAAGCAACGCTCAAAGAAAAAGAGGCTGCTTTGCCCGAACGGGTGAAGTCAGCGGGCGGCAGCCTGGATGGTCTGCGGCAAGTGTTTGGTTTGGCCACGCTAGGGGAGATGCCGGATGATATCGCCCTGTTGGTGTTGAGCAGGAATCTTTAATGAGTACCGGTAGAATCCAGTTCGCCGAGCAGGGCGGCACCTTCGTGCTGAAGTTCGTCGGTGAAGTCCGCCTGACCCTGTGTTCGGCGTTGGATGCGACTATTGAGAAAATCTTCACCGCGGCGAATTTCAACGCGATCGTGATCGATTTGACCGAAACCCGCAGCATCGACAGCACGACGTTGGGCCTGCTGGCCAAACTGTCGATCCTGTCGCGGCAGAAGGTCGGCCTGTTGCCGACGGTTGTCACCACCCACGAAGACATCACCCGTCTGCTGCAATCGATGGGCTTCGAGCAGGTGTTCAACATCGTCAACCACCCGGTGCCGTGCCCGGAGTGCCTGGACGACCTGCCGGATCAGGACCAATCCGAAGAAGTGGTGCGAGTCAAGGTGCTGGAAGCGCACAAGATTCTCATGGGCCTGAACGATTCCAATCGTGAAGCGTTTCATGATCTGGTGAATGCGCTGGAAAGACACTGATCTCGTGAATTGATGGTGTCTGGGCTGGCCTCTTCGCGAGCAAGCTCGCTCCCACACTGGATCAGTTCGATCACAAATCCCCTTGTGGGAGCGAGCTTGCTCGCGAAGGTTTCAGTTCGGTCAACGCGCCTCTCAATGCAGAATGAAAAAGGGCGAACCTGTGAAGGTTCGCCCTTTTTGCATTCTACAAACTCAGATCACAGCTTGGCCTGCAGCAATGCTTCCAGTTTTTCCTGATCGCGGGCGAACTGACGGATGCCTTCAGCCAGTTTCTCGGTGGCCATCGCGTCTTCGTTGGACAACCAGCGGAATTGCGCTTCGTTGAGGCTCAGACGCGCTTCACCGGCATTGCCCGGTGCCAGTTTGCGTTCCAGCTTGCCGGTATCGGCGGCGAGCTTCTCCAGCAGTTCGGGGCTGATGGTCAGGCGATCACAGCCAGCCAGTTGTTCGATCTGGTTGATGTTACGGAAGCTGGCGCCCATGACCACAGTCTTGTAGTCATTAGCCTTGTAGTAGTTGTAGATGCGCGTCACCGACTGCACGCCAGGATCATCGGCGCCGGTGTAGTCGTTGCCGTTGGCCTTCTTGTACCAGTCGTAGATACGGCCCACGAACGGCGAAATCAGGAACACCCCGGCGTCGGCGCAGGCGGCGGCCTGGGCGAAGGAGAACAGCAGGGTCAGGTTGGTCTGGATGCCTTCCTTTTCGAGGATCTCGGCGGCGCGGATGCCTTCCCAGGTCGAGGCGATCTTGATCAGCACGCGGTCGCGGCCGACGCCGGCCTTGTCGTACAGCTCGATCAGACGATGCGCGCGCTTGAGGATCGCATCCTGGTCGAAGGACAGGCGCGCATCCACTTCGGTGGAGATGCGACCCGGAACCACGTTGAGAATTTCCTTGCCCACTGCGACGCCGAAACGGTCGCTGGCCAGGCCGACATCGCCCTTGCAGTCGCGAACGCAATCGTTCAGCAGTTCGGCGTAACCGTGAATGGCCGAAGCCTTGAGCAGCAGGGAAGGGTTGGTGGTGGCATCGGTCGGTTTGACTCGGGCGATCGCTTCGAAGTCGCCGGTGTCGGCAACCACGGTGGTGAACTGTTTGAGTTGTTCCAGCTTGGAAGTCATGGGCGTGCTCTATCCTATGGGTCTGAAGACATTACCCGAGCGCTGACGGGCACTCAAGGGTGCATTCGTGGATCGATGGCCCCTGCGGCAACAACCTGAAAACGATTGTTTGAAAGGTGGGGCGCGGTGTCGCTGAATACGATGCCAAAACAGCCCACAGGTTCAAAGCAACCGACCTGTGAACAGACCGGTTGCCCAAGGCTTACTCAGCGTTCAACAGACCTTCTACCGACAAGCGCGCCGGTTTTGGCTGGCCGTCAGAGGTGAGAAAGCCGAAGTTCTTCTCGCGATCGTTGCTGCCGGAATCACTGTTCCGCCATTCATAGATAGACGTCAGGGGAATATTCAGGCGTTTAACGTCGGTAATAAACGCGTTGATCTTGGTCGCTTGCCCCTCGGGACCACCGTTGGAGGCGAGGGCCGAAACCCCCCATTCACTGATGACCCCCGGCAGATTGAAGTTCTGCTGGATGAAGGTCTGTGCGTTGCTGATCTGCGTGGCGGTCATGCCGTAAGGGTGATAGGACACGGCGTTCAGGCATTTGGGGTAATCGCTGACGATACTTTTCATCGCCACCGTTGACGCCGAGCCCGCGCTTGGCGGCCGGGCGAAGCCGAAACCGACCCGTGGCGTCGTCTGCGGCTGACCTTCGAAGGCCTTGCACATGCCAGCCATGAACGGCACGAAGGTGGTATCGAAATTGCGCGTCGGCCAATAGGTTTCCAGATCCGGCTCGTTCCAGATTTCGATCGCCACCAATTGCGAACTCCAGGTTTTTTCCAGCCCGGTCACGGTGTTGGCGAACTTAGCGCCGGCGGCGTTCAGCTCCTCTGGCGAAGTGGCCGGCAATGCCTTGATCGCGCGCACCGTCAGCAGCACCGGCAGGCCGGCGGAAGCGGCGGCGGCGAAGGCGTCGCTGACCTGTTTCTGATAAGTCTTGGCGGTGAGGCTGTCACTCCACACGCCGAAGCGCACAAAGCTGAAGCCGGCGGCCTTGATTTGTGCGGCATCGGCGGCGGTGAAGCTCTGGATCTTCACCTGCACGCCGATGGTTTTTGCTGGAAGGTTGGGGAACAGCTCACTGGCGTGAACCTGGCTGGCGGCACCGAGCGCCATCAGGGCGAGGGCGGCGAGTTTATTGCGCTGTGCTGTTTTCATGTCTGCTCTCCTGAAGAGAATGACAACTACGAATATTTGTCCCGTTACTCAATTTCCGATAACGGTGATGGCACTAAGTGCGCGAATGTTATTTTTTGTCAGGAAAACAGCAACTGAAAATCACAGTTATTTTTAGTCCGCTAATTGTGGTTGGGGCGGCTTAAAACGCTGTGGTACTTAATGTTCCTGTACTAACAGGGCGAAGCTATTTCTGAGTGCAGGAAAGTCGAGAGGGTTCATTAACTTTCACGGCATGTTGGCTGTTTGATATTACACAGGAAAGCAAGACTTGTTCAAAAAGATCCTCGTTGTCTGCGTGGGCAATATATGCCGAAGTCCGACGGCTGAACTGCTGCTGCGCAACGCGCTGGG
Source organism: Pseudomonas sp. CCNWLW23 (assembly GCF_037095675.1). Taxonomy (NCBI): domain Bacteria; kingdom Pseudomonadati; phylum Pseudomonadota; class Gammaproteobacteria; order Pseudomonadales; family Pseudomonadaceae; genus Pseudomonas; species Pseudomonas sp. CCNWLW23. The sequence goes on from NZ_JBAWKM010000016.1 coordinate 63,758, forward strand.
CCAGTCCGCCATCACCGTGTCCTCAGCCGGCCTGTCCGCCCGCGTGGGCGAGGGCGTGGAGGCCTCGGCGCGGCAGGTTCTCGAAGAGCACGGGCATTGCGCCGAGGCCTTCAAGGCGCGGCAACTGACCTCGGACATCGTCAATGACTCGGACCTGATCCTGGTCATGGAAAAGACCCACGTCAATCAAGTGCTGAAGATTGCCTCGCACGCCCGAGGCAAAGTGTTTCTGCTCGGCAAGTGGCAGAGCGAGCGCGAAATACATGATCCGTATCGTCAAGGCAAAGCCGCGTTTATTCATGCCCACGCATTGATTGAAGATGCTGTTAGTTCATGGGCAAAGCGTCTCGGGCATTGATGAATCTTCTTCAGAACAGTAAATGGTAAGAACAGACTTATGCAGTTACCGTCCGTAATCGGCACCCGCGACAATGATCAAGACAGTATTGATCTGCTCGGCATCTTCGGCAGCCTGATCGACCAGAAGTGGCTGATCGGCGCGCTGACCGGTGCCTTCATGGTCACCGGCGTCGCCTATGCGGTTCTGGCAACGCCGGTGTACCTGGCGAACGCGCTGGTGCAGGTCGAACCGAAAAAGAACGACATGCTCGGTTTCTCCGACCTCAACAGCATGCTCGGCGGGCAATCGCCGTCGGTGACCGAAATCGGCATCATCAAATCCCGCGCGGTGATCGGCAAAACCGTTGACGACCTGCGCCTGGATATCGACGTCACCCCCAACACGTTCCCGTTGATCGGCGGCTTTCTCTCACGGCGCTATCGCGGTGACAGCGAGACCAGCGTCGCGCCGCCGCGTTTCGGTTTGACCAGTTATGCCTGGGGTGGCGAGCGCCTGGAATTCACTCGGCTGCAATTGCCGAAAGACCTGCTCGGCAAGAAACTCACCCTGATCGCCGGCGAGCAGCAGCGTTTTGAGCTATTCGATGAAAACGACAATCTGCTCGCCGAAGGCGTCGCCGGCGAGGCGTTTGCCAATGACGGTGTAGAAGGGCAGATCGCGCACTTGTCGGCCAACCCCGGCACGCGTTTTCAGGTAGTGCGCAATCCACGCATCGTGACTATCCAGGGCTATCAGGACGCGCTGGATATCTCCGAACAGGGCAAGGAGTCGGGGATCATTCGTCTGGCGCTGGCCAGCTCGGACGCGGCCGAGGCGGTGAAGATCCTCAACAAGATCGCCTCGCTCTACGTCGAGCAAAACGTACGGCGCACTTCGGCGGAAGCTGCGCAGAGCCTCGCGTTTCTGCAAAGCCAGTTGCCCCAGGTCAAGCGTGATCTGGCCAAGGCCAGCGACGCCTTGAATGCCTACCAGACCCACGGCAAGACCGTGAACATCTCGCTGGAAACCCAGTCGGTGCTGGGCCAGTCGGTGGCGCTGGAAACGCGCATCTCCGAGCTGAAAATGCAGCAGGCCGAACTCGATCGCAAGTTCACCAAACAGCATCCGGCCTATCGCGCCTTGATGACGCAGATCGGCGAATTGACCCAGCAGCAGAAATCCCTCGAAGGCAAGGTTCAGGACTTGCCGGCCACTCAGCAGGAATTGCTCAACCTGACCCGCGACGTCGAGGTGGCTTCGCAGATCTACACGCAGTTGCTGAACAAATCCCAGGAACTCGACATCGTCCGCGCCGGGGCCGTCGGCAACGTGCGCCTGATCGACACTGCCGATGTCGACCTGACCAATCCGATCAAACCCAAAAAACCACTGATCGTGCTGATCGCGACATTGCTTGGCGCGTTTGTCGGCGTGGCCCTGGTGCTGCTGCGCAAATCCCTCAGCCGAGGCCTTGAAGGCCCGGAAGGCATCGAGCAGTTGGGCCTGCCGGTTTATGCGTCGATTCCCTACAGCGCCTTGCAGGAAGAAGAGGACAACAAAAAGGGCCGCGCCCGCGACGGCGTCGACAAGCCGGCGTACCTGCTGGCGCTGCGCAACCCGACCGATCTGTCGATCGAATCGATCCGCAGCCTGCGCACCTGCCTGCATTTTGCCGGGCTCGATTCGACCAACAACCGCATCATGATTTCCGGGCCGAGCCCACAGGTCGGCAAGACCTTCGTTTCGTCCAACCTTGCGGCGGTCATGGCCCTCAGCGGCCAGCGCGTGGTGCTGATCGATGCCGACATGCGCAAAGGGCATCTGCACAAAACCCTCAACACGCCGATCAGCAACGGTCTGTCCGACCTGCTGGTCAAGCGCTGCACCCTTGAGCAGGCGATCAACAAAGTCGAAGTCGACAACCTGCATTTCATCAGCCGGGGGCAAGTGCCGCCCAATCCTTCCGAATTGCTTATGCACGCCAACTTCCGCGAACTGCTGGCAGAACTCAGCGAGCGCTACGACCTGGTGATCATCGACACGCCGCCGCTGTTGGCAGTGACCGATGCCGCCATCGTCGGTCGCGAGGCCGGCATCAGCCTGATCGTCACCCGCTTCGGCGTGAACCCGGCCAAAGAGATCGAACTGACCATTCGCCGCTTCGCCCAGAACGGCATCGAGTTGAAAGGCGCGGTGTTCAACGGCGTCGAGAAGCGTGCGGCCAGCTATTACGGCGGCACTGGCTATTACAACTACGAATACGCGTCCGACAAATCCTGATGGTTGCCGATTGTTCTTTCCTGTTTGAAGTGGGTGAGCTGTGAAAAAAATACTGCACGTGGCAGAGACGATCAAAGGTGGCGTGGCGACGGTGATCCGCACGATCTCGGCATCCCCAGAAGACGACGCAGCGAATTATCAACTGGTCTATCTGGTACCCGAGGATCAGGCCAAGGAGCTGCACGGCATCGCCCCGCAGCAGGTGCGCACCTTCCCGCGCAGTGGTCGCAACGTGCCGTCGCTGCTGCGTTTCGCCTGGCGTCTGAGCCAGGTGCTGCTCAAGGAAAAACCCGACGTGGTGCATTTGCACAGCACCTTTTCCGGAGTTATCGGCCGTGTGGTGTGTGTGCTGTTGCGACCATGGCGTAAGCCGAAAATCGTCTACTGCCCGCACGCGTTTTCGTTCCTGATGGAAAGCTCGCCGACCAAGCAGAAGGTCTATGCGTGGATCGAGCGCGTGCTGCAGAAAGTCACCGACGTGATCATCTGCGTCAGCCAGTACGAGCTGGATAAAGCCGCGCGTTTCGGCATCGAGCGCAAGCGCATGAAGCTGATCTACAACGGCATTCATCACAAGGACGACGCACCGAAAAGCGCTGGCGCCGAGCCGATTCATCTGCTGTTCGTCGGGCGTCTGGATTACCAGAAAGGCTTCGACGTGCTGCTCAAGGCCTACGCCAAGGTCAATCGCAACGACCTCAAACTGACGGTGGTTGGCAGTGCGGTCAACGAAGATTCGGTCGAGTGCCCGCCGATGGATTCGGTCGAGTACCTGCCTTGGGTGACGCCGAGTGAAGTGCAGGCGCTGTATCAGAAAGCCGATGCGCTGATCGTGCCGAGTCGCTGGGAAGGCTTTGCCATGGTGCCGCTGGAAGGCATGGCCATGGGGCTGCCGGTGATTGCCAGCAACTGCACCTCGCTGCCGGAACTGGTCACCAATGAAGTGTCCGGCTACGTGTTTCCGTCCGGCGATCACCAGGCGCTGGCCGATGTTTTGACGATCATCCAGAAGCCGCGCCTGCTCGACCTCGGCAACGAAGGCCGGAGCATTGTCCGCGAACGCTTCAGCGCCGCATTGATGATCCGCCAGACCTACGACCTGTATCACGCTCCCACTTATTAAGTAGAACTCAAGCTTATGAACGTAACGATTTTGCATGGCTACAGTGCGTCCAACTCCGGTGACGGTCTGCTCGTCGATCTGGCCATTGCTCTGGTGCAGCGTAACTTCGGTGACGACACCGCGATCAGTGTCGTGGCGTCCGACCCTGAGTCGTTCAACTACCTGCCGCACCCGCGTTTCGATGCGCCGGTGATGGCGGCCAAGGGTCTGGGGCGGGTCAAGCAAGCGGTGTTTCTCAATCAGTCCTACGCCGGGCTCGCCGATCTGCTGAAGAAGACCGATCTGATCGTCGGCGTTGGCGGCGGTTACATGCGTTCGAAAAGCGCCTTCGAGCACATCAAGCTGAAGCTCGGCCATGCCAAGCAACTGGAAACCGCGATTCTCAGCAAAGTGCCGTCGGTGTACCTGCCGCAGAGCATCGGCCCGTTCCACGGCGAGAGCAGCAAGATCGTTGAACACTACGCCAGCGCCGATGCGGTGTTCGTTCGCGACAACCGTTCCTCGGCAATTTTTGATGCTTGCGAAAACGTCTACCGCGCGCCGGATCTGGCGGTGCAGTCGCTGGCGAGCAAGATTCTTCAGCAACCGAAATTCACCCGCTGCGCCGCCTCGCCGGCGACGGTGTGCGTGGTGCTGCGCAAGCCGCCGGAGTGGAGCAAAGAGAAGAAGGTCGCCTACGTGGCCAATCTGAAACTGCTGCTGCAGCGTCTGAAGAACAAAAGCAAAGTGGTCTGCGCCGTGCAAAGCGCCGTACGTGGCAACGATGACGGCGCGTTCTACCGCGAGCTGGGCATCAACGAAGATCTGCTGTCGCTGAAGGCAACCATTGCCAAGTACCAACCGGACCTGGTGATCTCGGTGCGTCTGCACGGCGCCATCGAATCGCTGCTCTCCGGCGTGCCGGCGTATCACATCAGCTACGAGCGCAAAGGCTTTGGCGCCTATCAGGACATGGGCGTCGAGGACTGGGTGATCAACGGCGGCGACATCGACGTCGACACCATCATCAACACCGTTTACGCACCGAATGCGCTGGCGGATTTCGGCAAGCGCCTGACCGACACTTGCCGCGAAATCGAAGCGAAAACCGTGGCCATGGACGAAATCATCAAGGGTGTCGTTCGATGATATTTCGGCTGTTGCTTCGCGGCGGAGCCTTGGGCGCGAAGTTCTTGCTGGTGTTGGCCATCACCCATTACCTCGGCTACGAGGCGCTGGGTTTTTATGGTGTGGTGGTCGCAGCGTCGTTGATCGCGTCGAAGTTCTACAGCGTCGGCTTCAGTTCCGAAATCAACCGGCTGATCAGCGTCGGCGGCAGTTCGCGGCGGGTGGTCGACAAGGTTTTGCTGCTGTATCTGGCGGTGGGACTGTTGTTGTCGATACTGACGGTGCTGATCTATTCGCTGTTCCAATCGGTAGAAGCAACCGCCACGTTGATCCTTTGCGTGACCCTGGTATTGCTCACCGAACATCTGTCGTTCGAAATCAATTCCTTCGTGTTTTCCGCGCAGAAAGCCACCGCCGGAGCTCTGCTGTTCTTCATCAAGACCGGCCTCTGGGCGGTGTTGGCGGTGGGCGGCATGGTGCTCGGCTGGGTCGCGGGCATCGCCAGTGTGTTGTGGCTGTGGGTCGCCGCCAACGTGCTGGTGATCGTCGCCGGTTATTTGATCGTGGTGAATGTGCACAAGGGCCGCGAAGCCGCGCCGCTGGACACCGCGACGGTGTGGAAGGCCGGGTTGCCGTTCTATCTCGGCACCGGTCTGATCGCCCTGAGTCAGTATGCCGAGCGCTTTCTGATCATCGACCTCGAGCCCTACGCCAGCCTCGGTAAATACGTGTACGCGTGGTCAGCGGCCAACACTTTGCAGGCATTGTCGTATGCGGTGGTGGCGGTGGTCGGCATTCCGGTGCTGGCCAAGCGTTTCCAGGCCGATCAGCAGGCATTCACGGTCAAGCAACTGTTCGTCAACAAATGGGTGATGCGCTCGCTGGTGGTCTCTGCGGTTGTGGCCGTGGCGATCTATGTGTTTTTCAATGTGCTGCTCGATTACGTCGCCGCCAGCGTGCCGCGTCCGGATAACGCGCTCCTCGCGGTGCTGATTTTTTCCTTCGCCTTGCGGGCGATTGGCGACATTGTCTGGGGCGGTTTGATTGCCTCGAAAAACAGCCGGGTGTCGCTGGCCAGCGCGGCGCTCTGCCTGCTGATTTCGGTGCCTGTCAGCTATGTGCTGATCAAGCATTACTCGATCTACGGCGCGGCGTGGGGCAACGTTTTCGCCATCGTCGTGCAGCTCAGTGTGATTGCAGTGTTGACCCGTGTCACCGGCGCGAAAAAGGCTGCGCTGTCATGGGCCTGAAATTGCCGCGCATCGAGTTTCGTGGGCGCAAATTCGATTCGTCGATTTCCTTTCTGATCCTGTTCACCGGGCTGTTTCTGTCAGTGGCGATGCCGTTGCTGGTGCCGCGTGATCCGGGGCCGGATGCGATGACCTTGTGGTCGTCATATGCGCGCGCCGACAACTGCAATTTCTGGAACCCGTTCTCGCCGGATCGCTCGTCCTACGAATGTTCGGCGTTCCTGCTGCGGCCCACCGGGATCAACCTGACCAACGCCTGGGCCTACGGCATGTTCTGCAATTTCTTCCTCACTGCAATTCCGGTGGTGGTGTTTCGGCGCATGCCGCTGACCATTTTCGGCACCCTGTGCCTGTGGGGCATCGTGCGTTCGTTTTTCCTCGAGAACCTGACCAAGGAAATCATCGTGTCGGTGGCGGTGTTGAGCATTCTGCTCAGCGCATTGACGCGCAAATATCGCGGCGGTTTTTTCCTCTCGGCGGTGATTTACGGGGTGCTGATCCGGCCGTACTGGATCCTGTTTTCGCTGTCGTGGGTCGGCGTCTGCGTGATGAAAAAGTACGTCTCGCGCTTCACCTTCTTTCTGATGCTGTTCCTGTTTTATCTGGCGGTGGCCATGGCCATTCAGCTGGCGCTGGGCTTTCCGGTGTCATCGATCCGCGCGAGCAACAACGAGCTGCGCACGGCGGGCGAGGAGGGCTCGAAATCGCTGATCGTCTCGTGGCTCAGCGGCAGTGACTTCGTCTCCCAGGCGCTGGACTCGATGATCATTTTCTTCCGGCTGTCGTTCCCGGTTGAGCTGATTCTGCTGTCCGGGCCGGGGCAGGTGATCTTCGTTGCGCTGATGATCATGACTGCACTGCTGCTGTTCAAAGTCATCACTTCGACCGACTACAAGGGCGCGCCGATCCAGACCAAACCCAAGGAACTGATCGCGATTCCGCTGGCGTTTCTGTTGGTGCAAGGCTTGTTCGAGCCGGACTTCGGCTCCTTCGCCCGACACTTCTCGATGGTGGTGCCGGTGTTGTTCGTCGGCCTGGGCTTGATGCTGCGCGCGAACAAACCGGTGCAGGTCGAATCAAGAATTCTCACTTAAGGCAGGTGCTCTATGTCGAGCAAGAAAAAATCCCTGGAGATCGAAACCCTGCGCGGCCTGGCGTGCCTGCTGCTGGTGCTCTATCACGTCATCGGCCCGCTGGGCGGCGGCTTGAAGATCGACATCGGCTCGCCGTTCCGGGTCATCGCCGACTCGATGGTGTACGTGCGCATGCCGCTGTTCACGTTCATCTCCGGCTACATCTATTCGATCTACAAGATTCGCGGCAATGACTTTTCCGCCTTCTTCGCCGGCAAGGTGCGGCGGCTGATCGTGCCGCTGTTCTGCGTCGGCGTGCCGTTCTCGGTACTGCAAGCGGTGGGGCCGGGGGTGAACAAGGACGTCGGCGTGATCGATGCGTTGTTGTCGTTCTGGGTGCCGATCAACCACTTCTGGTTCCTGCAGGCGGTGTTCAGCATTTTCATCTTCGTCGGTTTGCTGGAGTGGCGCGGTCTGCTGCGTTCGGCGACGCGGTTGTATGGTTTGTTTGCGTTTGCGGCGGTGTTGTTCCTGCTGCCACCCTTGCCGCTGGATGCGTTCGGTATCAACGGTGCGATTTACCTGCTGCCGTTTTTTGTTGCAGGGATGATCGGTCAGGAAAATGTCGATGTTTTGAAACAGCGTTTCAAAGTGATCGGGCCGCTGCTGTTTGTGCTGATCTCGCTGACGCTGTTGTATGTCGCGGCGATTGATCGTGAGCTGATTGTCGATCGCCGCAGCCTGATTGGTTTGACGGTGGGGTGCGTGTCTTGTATCGCATTGCTGTCGAGTGACATGCGCTCGAAAGCGCTGACCTGGCTCGGCGGGTATTCCTATGCAATTTTCCTTTTTCATGTGCTGTTTGCCGCGACCTCGCGGTTTGTCCTTGGGCGCCTCGGCGTGAAGGATGAGAGCTTGCTGGTGCTTGGTGGTCTGAGTTGTGGATTGCTCGGGCCGGTGCTGTTGGCGATGGTGTTCAGTCGTTTCAACTTCACTTCGGTGCTGTTCCTTGGCGAGCGCGCGGCGAAGAAAAAAGCACCGGTGATTGTCGCTCCGGTGGTGCAGACGCAGAACAGCTGAAAGCTTCGCGAGCAGGCTCGCTCCCACAGAGGTTGTGTGAATTGCACAAGGTCTTTTGTGGGAGCGAGCCTGCTCGCGAAGGGGCCATCCCGGACAAAGGAAATATTCAATGATGCCAGTAGACGCCCCTCAACCCGTCGCCACCACGGCCATCACTGTAGACGATGCCCGCCAGCGCTTTGCGCAGTGGCGCGAGGGCAAGGCCGGCAAGGTGTTGGCGGTTTCGGTGATCGGCGACAGCTACACCGCCGGGCAGGATTTCTATCTGAACAAACTGGTGCAGCGAGTGGCCGCCGAGGTGGGTTTCGCCGGCCCCGGTTACGTCGGTTTCAACCACGGCGCGGCGCTGGGCGGCACGCATTTCAAATACACCCGCAGCAGCGACAAATACTTCGGCGGCGGCTGGAAGGTTTCCGAGCTGGGCCAGGCCAGCCCGGACAGTCGCACGATCAGCGGCAACCCCGGCGCCTGGTTGCAAGTCGATGCCAGCCCTTCGCCGCGCATCGATACCACGGTCACTCAGGCGAAACTGTTGTATCTGGGCAGCGGCGAAGCCGACGAGCTGCGCTATCGCTGGTCGCCCGCGCAAGCCTGGCAACCGTTGAAACTCGCAGGCTCGGGCGTTCAGGAAGTCGCGCTAGCCGGCGTTCCATCAGCCGCAGACTGGTCATTCAAACTGGAAGTGGTGAAGGGCGCGCCCACTTTGTTCGGCCTTTGGATGACGAATGATGAGAACGGCATTCGGGTGTCGAAACTGGCGGCCTCCGGCGCGGCATCGGCGGATTTCTATCACGCCGATCGACAGTGGCAGGCGCAATGGAAAGCGGTGGTGTCGAAGATCCCGGCCGACGTTTACCTGATCATGCTCGGCGGCAACGATCAGGGCTTCGGTGTCAAACCTGCGCAGTACCTGCAAAACGTCCAGGGCCTGGTGAGCATGTTGCGCGAGATTCAGCCGGCGGCGAGCATCAACCTGATCATGCGTCAGGACACCACGCGCTCCAGCGCTTATCCGATGTCGGCCTATGCGCAGGTGCTCGAACCGTGGGCGCGGGAGCAGCATTTGGGCTTCGCCAACCTGCAATGCGCGTTCGGCCCCGACGTCAAACGCTACGCCAGCGCGATGATTGGCCCGGACAAGATTCATCCGTTGCCGGCCACGGGCGGGAAGGTGATTGCCGATTATTTTTATCGCTGGATCATGGGCGCCAACGACCATTGCGACGGCGGCGGACAATGATCGTTCCCACGCAGAGCGACGGTGATCGTTCCCACGCTCCGCGTGGGAATGCATCCTGTGACGCTCTGCGTCACGCCGCGCTGGGACGCGGAGCGTCCCGGGCGGCATTCCCACGCAGAGCGTGGGAACGATCATCGTGCAGGGGCGAAGTTGTCGACTTGTTCGAGTAATTCCGCGAGCTTCTGCGGCATCAACCGCGCATCACAGCGGGTTTCAACATTAATGATGATCGCCGGATCGTTGCAGCAGATGCGCATGCGAAAACGCCAGTCGCTGAAGATTACTTTCAGGCCATCGCGGTCGTCCATTTCCAGCGCCTGTTCGCCATACAACGCCTTCAGGTGCGCGAGCAGCGGATAAGGATCGCGCATCGGCCGGCGTATATCGCCGGACGCAGGAAACACACCGATCCGCTCCACCAGCAGAATCGTGCCCAGCCAGGTCTCATTGGCGCTGGGCAGCGGTTGATGGCGCGACAACCAGCTCATCACCCCGAGGTTGCCCACCTCACGTTCAATCTCTGTCGAATGTTGTGCAATGTTCATGGTTGCCTGCCTCTGGTGATGGGGGGCCGTCTCAGCGGCCCTTGAGGTACACGTTGTCGTAGCAGAAGTTGGTCGCCTGCAAGTAGCCCTCGGCATCGCCGCAATCAAAGCGCAGGCCTTTGAATTTGTAGGCCAGCACGCAGCCGTTCTGCGCCTGTTTCATCAGTGCGTCGGTGATCTGGATTTCGCCGCCCTTGCCCGGTTCGGTGTCGGCAATCAGGTCGAAGATGTCCGGGGTGAGGATGTAACGCCCGATGATCGCCAGGTTTGACGGCGCGTCCTGCGGCGCCGGTTTTTCCACCATGTTGTTGACCCGGTAGATGCCCTCGGAAATCAGCTCACCGGCAATCACGCCGTACTTGTGGGTCTGGTCGGCCGGGACTTCCTGGATGGCGACGATCGAGCAGCGGAATTTCCTGTACAGCTGGATCATCTGCGACAGCACACCGTCGCCTTCGAGGTTCAGGCACAGGTCGTCGGCCAGCACCACGGCAAACGGCTCGTCGCCGATCAATGGGCGGCCGCTGAGAATGGCGTGGCCCAGGCCTTTCATTTCCACCTGACGGGTGTAGGAGAAGGTGCAGGTGTCGATCAGCTCGCGGGTGCCGGCGAGGAATTTCTCTTTCTCGGTGCCACGGATCTGGTGCTCGAGTTCGTAGCTGATGTCGAAGTGGTCTTCCAGCGCGCGCTTGCCCCGGCCGGTGACGATGGCCATGTGTTGCAGGCCAGCGTCCCGTGCTTCTTCAACGGCATATTCGATCAACGGCTTGTTGACGATCGGCAGCATCTCTTTCGGCATGGCTTTGGTCGCCGGCAAGAAACGCGTGCCGTAGCCGGCAGCGGGGAACAAACATTTACGAATCATAAAAGTATCCTGGACAGTCATGGAACACAGGCGACGGTTGCGCACCACAAAGTGGCGGCAAGTTTCAATGATTATTGAAGGCTTACTTTAATACCCGAGTCAGGTTGTTGCTGGCAATTAGTTGCGCTGTTAAAAAGCGCTAATGTTATGAGATGTCGACTACTTGGTTATTAGTTATTTTTAGTCGGTATCTGTCGATAGTGATAAGTGTCCAGGGAGTGCTAATAAGTATCCGTCAAACAGTTTGACCGGCAAAAATAATTATTGCCAGTGGTTGAACTAAATTTGTTTGAGGTTGTTGTCGCCCTGTTTGTGTGAATTGCTCCGCATATCCACCAGGCATGGCTTGACACGCTACCGGGTATTTATTCAATGACGGACCGCGCTATGAAGATTCTGGTAACGGGTGGTGCCGGCTATATCGGCTCGCATACCACACTTGCATTGCTTGAAGCGGGTTATGAAGTTGTCGTTCTGGATAATCTTTGTAACAGCAGCGACGCAGCACTTCACGCCGTTGAAGCCATTTGCGGCAAAAGTGCATGGATGATTCGCGGCGATGTTTGCGATCGGCCGCTGCTCGACCGGATTTTCCGCGAGCATCAGATCGACGCCGTGCTGCATTTCGCCGGGCTCAAAGCCGTGGGCGAGAGTGTGCGCAAGCCGCTCGAATACTACGAAACCAACGTCGGCGGCAGCATCACCCTGTGTCAGGCGATGGCAGCGGCGGGGGTGTTCCGGCTGGTGTTCAGTTCCTCGGCGACGGTGTACGGCGAGCCTGAAGAAATGCCGATTCGCGAGGATTTTCCTACGGGCAATCCGACCAATCCCTACGGCCAGTCCAAGCTGATCGTCGAGAACGTGCTGCGCGACCTGAGCCTCGCCGAGCCGCGCTGGAGCATCGCGCTGCTGCGCTATTTCAACCCGATCGGCGCCCACGCAAGCGGGCACATGGGCGAAGACCCCAACGGCATCCCGAACAATCTGGTGCCGTATATCAGCCAGGTCGCGGTCGGCAGCCTGCGCGAGCTGTCGATCTTCGGTAACGATTACCCGACCGCCGATGGCACCGGCGTGCGCGATTACATTCATGTCGTCGATCTGGCGGACGGGCATTTGAAAGCGTTGCAGTCGATCAGCGAGCGCACCGGCATTCACACCTGGAACCTCGGCACCGGCGATGGCTACAGCGTGCTGCAAGTGCTGCATGCCTTCGAACAGGCCTGCGGGCGGCCGGTGCCGTACCGGATGATGCCGCGCCGCGCCGGTGATATCGCCGAGAGTTTTGCCGATGCTTCGAAAGCGGCGAAAGAACTCGGCTGGAAAGCCACGCGCAACTTGCAGGACATGGTCGCCGACACTTGGCGCTGGCAATCGAATCATCCCAATGGTTATTCGCGATGATGGCCATTTAGTCCGATGTTAGTTTCAGTCAGGTTGTTAGATAACGTCGGGAAATTACACTGGCAATGCCATTTGCAAGTCCGTAGATATAAACCTGCCGTTCGACTTTAGCAGTTGCACAGGACTGTGAAAGAACAACGGATCTTGTTCGCGCTCTTTGCGGACTTGAAAGCTACCAGCTCTGACACAGATCTGTTTTTTAACAGTTCGAATGTTAGAAAGGAGTTGTTATGAAAAAAGTGATGGCAGTTGCCCTGTTGACGATGTTGAGCAACTGGGCTGCCGCCGCTGAAGCGCCGTTGACAGCGGTAACCAATGTAGGTGGCAGTGTGGCGGCTTCGCAAGCGCCCGCGGCCAGTACTGCAATGGTTGCCAGTGCTGTAGCGGCGTCCAACAGCGGTGGCAGTGCCAACGGCGGTACCACCGGTACGACGGGTACCACCGGTACAACCGGCACGCATAACTAACAGGAACATTTGTTAGTGCAGTACAGAGTCGCCCGACGCAAGTCGGGTGACTTTGTTTTTTGGATTCGCCCTTGAATAGCGTAGTGCCATTATGACTCGTAGTGTTTATCTTTTAATGTTGGCAAGTCTCGCTTTGCAAGGTTGCATGTTTTCCCCCGGCCAGTACCTGAGCACCAGCGATATCACCCGCCAGGGTGCCAGCGAAAGCAGTCGGGTCGAGCTGATTCCGATCACCCCGAAGCTGATCGCCATGAACCGCGCCACGCAGAAGCGTGAGTCGCTGCCGGCGGAGCTGCTGGTGACGCCGGCGGAATATCGCATCGGCAACAATGACGTGCTGTACATCACCGTCTGGGATCATCCGGAGCTGACCGCCCCCTCCGGCGCGCAACAACAGATCGATGCCAACGGCCGTCTGGTGCGCTCCGATGGCACGCTGTATTACCCGTTCATCAAGGAAGTCCAGGCGGCCGGCCGGACTATCCAGCAACTGCGCGCGGACATCGAACAGCGCTTGTCGGCATTCATCGCCGAGCCGCAGGTCGACGTCGCGGTGCTGCGCTTCGCCAGCCAGAAAGTCGTGGTCACCGGCGCCGTGACGAAGGCCGGCCCGCAAGCGATTTCGACCAATCCGCTGAGTGTGGTCGAAGCCCTCGGTTCCGCTGGCATCGACACTAATAACGCCGACTTGTCGGGCCTGCTGCTGACGCGCAACGGGCGGGTGTATCCGCTCAATCTCGACTCGCTCAATCAGCAGGATTCCGAACTGCAGAACGTCTACCTCAAGGGCGGCGATCAGCTGTATCTGCCATACAACGACAACAAGCGCATCTACGTCATGGGCGAAGTCAACCAGCCACGCGCGCTGAGCTTCAAGACCGCGACCATGAACCTCTCTGACGTGCTCGGTTCGGTCGGTGGCCTGAGTCAGACCAGCTCCAACGGCAACGCGGTGTACGTGATTCGCGGCGTGGAAAATCTCGACGTCGAGCCGGCGAAGATCTATCAGCTCGAAGCCGAATCGCCGACTGCCATGGCGCTGGCCTCGCACTTTCAGGTGCGGCCGCAGGATGTCGTCTACGTCGGCCCGGCCAACGTCACTCGCTGGAACCGTTTCATCAGCCAGTTGGTGCCGTCGGCGTCGATTGTCGGCACCGGGGCTTCGGCAGCGAAGAACTGGAGCGAATACAGCAACAACAGCAAATAAGGCCGCCCGACTGTGAACCTATTGAAAGTGGGCGTCTGCCTGATGGCGGCCTCGTTGCTGTGCGGCTGTAACCCGCTGATGAGCGCATCGCTGAACAACCTCAAAGCCGCCGTCGTCGGCCCCGACGAGGTTGATGTGACAGCGGCCGAAGTCGCCGGGGTCAACTACCCGCAACTGAAACTGACCACGCCATCCGGCTCAGGTGTACTGGCGCTGGTGCGCGAGCGCGAAGACCTGCAATTCTGGGTCGCCTCCGGCAAGCAGGTGTTGCTGCTCCGCGATGGCCTCGCCGTGCGCAGCATCGGCCTCGGTCTGCAAGGTGATCTGGATGGCACACGGCTGGCCGATGATTCGCCGTTCAAACACGGTCTGCATCACGTCGCCGACGGTTTCACCACACGGCGCTGGATTGATCTGTACAAGGGCCAGGAAGTCGGCGTGATCGTCAACAGCCGCTTCTCGCGCCGCGCCACCGAGACCCTGGAAATTCTCGACAAGGCTTACTCGGTGCTGCGCGTCGACGAACAGATCGACGCGCCAGCGATCGGCCTCAGCGCAACCAACCGTTACTGGGTCGACCCGCGGGACGGTTTCATTCTGCAAAGCGAGCAACAACTGACCTCGCAATTGCGCGTGAAGCTGGTGCAATTGACTCCTGATCGCAGGCATCTGCCGTGAAGCGCTTAAGCCTAATCGCGGCGGGTCTTTTGCTGATCGCAGGGGCGAGTCAGGCCGCCGTCACTGTGTCCGGCGACGTCGCCAATCCCGGGCCGATTGCATTGCCGCCGGGTGGACGCCTGTTCGATGTGATCAGCGAAGCCGTGCCCAATGCCGAAGGCTATTGGCTGGCGGGCGGCTTGTTGCGCCAGTCGCTGATCGAGGAACAGACACGGCTCAAGGTTGGCGTGCTGTTCGATCTCGAGGTCCTGCAACGCATGGCGACGCTGTTTGATCGGCCAAGCCGCGCGGCACTGGCACAGCGCGTTGCTGAAGAGGTTCGACAAATGCCAGTGACCGGACGGCAGATCGCTGACCTTGATCCGGTGGCGGTGGAAGTCGGCTTTGCGCGCAACATTCGCCTGGATGACGGCGATCGGCTGATCTATCCGAAACGGGTTGATGAAGTGCAGGTGTTAGGCGCGGTCACCGAGCCATGTCACTTGCCGTACCAGCCATTGCAGGAGGCCCGCGAATACCTGGAAGGCTGCTCGATTCTCGACGATGCCGAGGCCGATTACCTGTGGTTGATCCAGCCCAACGGCGTGTCGCGGCGCGTCGGCATCGCGCACTGGAATCGCGAGTCCGGGCAGTTTCCGGTGGCCGGCAGCAGGATTCTGGTGCCGATAAAAAATGATGATCTTGATCCGCCTCTTCCTGAATTGAATCAGCAGTTGGCCGAATTCATTGCCACGCAGCTGGCCGAGGTGGTTCGTTGAAGTTACGTTTTGCAGCTGTGTTGTTATTGCCCTGCGGTCTGGCTCACGCCGAGCCGCGCATTACCCAGAATGACTTCGGCGGCGCCGGTCTGTTGCAGACGCCGACGGCGCGCATGGCCCCGGCCGGCGAGCTGAGCGTCAATGCCAACCGCACCGATCCCTACAGCCGCTACAGCGTGTCGTTGCAACCGCTGGACTGGCTCGAAGGTTCGTTCCGCTACACCGCGATCACCAACCGGCCGTACGGCTCGGAGGCCCTCAGCGGCAGTCAAAGCTACAAGGACAAGGCGGTCGACGCCAAAGTGCGCCTGTGGCAGGAAAGCCACTGGGCGCCGGAAGTGGCGCTGGGCTTTCGAGATATCGGTGGTACCGGTTTGTTCTCCAGCGAATTCTTCGTCGCCAACAAGCGCTTCGACAATTTCGACTTCAGCGCCGGCATTGCCTGGGGCTACATCGGTAATCGCGGCGACTTCGACAACCCGCTGGGCTACGTCAGCAATCGCTTCGATACGCGCCCGGCGCTGGAAGGCACCGGTGACGTCAACTCCGGCTCGTACTTTCGTGGCAAGCCTTCGCTGTTTGGTGGCGTGAGCTACCAGACGCCGTGGGATCGGCTGAGTCTGAAGCTTGAATTCGAAGGCAACGACTACAAGAACGAGCCGAAGGACAACGAGATCAAACAGGACTCGCCGATCAACCTCGGCGCGGTGTTCAAGGTGACGGATTCGATCGACCTGAGCGCCGCGTGGGAGCGGGGCAACACGGCGATGTTCGGCGTGACCTTTCACACCAATTTCGTCAGCCGCAAGGCGCCGGCCAAGACCTACGATCCGACCCCCGAACCGCTGCCGGCGAAGGCGCCGACGACCTCGATGGATCAGGTCAACTGGGCCGATGTGTCGCGGCGTTTGCAGCAGAATGCCGGGTACAAGGTCGAGCGCATCAGCCAGCGCGATTCCGAACTGATCGTCTATGGCGAGCAGCAGCGTTATTTCCATTCGTCCAAAGCCGTTGGCCGCGCGAGCCGGATTCTCGACAACAGCGTCAACGACGACATCGACTGGTTTACCGTGGTCAACAAGCGCTATGACTTGCCGCTGGAAGAAACCAGCCTGCCGCGCCAGACCTTCCGCGAAGTGATCAACAACGAAGAACCCTTGGAGGCGCTGCACCGCACTACCGAAATCAACCCGGCGATGCCGCACAACGAGAAAACCCTCTACACCGAAGCGCCGCAGCATTTCAGCTATGGCGTGGGTCTGGGCTTCAAGCAAAACGTCGGCGGCCCGGATGGTTTGCTCTATCAATTCAGTGCTGACGCGGACGCGGAATATCGCTTCAACCGCAACACCTGGTGGAGCGGTTTGCTCAGCGCCAACCTGGTCAACAACTTCGACAAATTCGTCTACGACGCGCCGAGCGGATTGCCCCGCGTGCGCACGGATTTGCGCCAGTACCTGACGACGTCAAACACGACCATGCCCTTGTTTCAGCTCAGCCATGCCGAGCAGTTGGACAAGGATCTGTACGGCATGGTGTACGGTGGCTATCTGGAATCGATGTTTGCCGGCGTCGGTGCGGAAGTGTTGTTCCGCCCGACCGGCGAGCGCTGGTCGCTGGGCGCGGATCTGAACTGGGTGCGCCAGCGTGATTTCGATCAGGGCTTTGCTCTGCGCGATTACTCGGTAGTGACCGGGCATATCACCGGCTATACCGATCTGCCGTTCGACACGCTGGCGGCGGTCAGTGTCGGGCGGTATCTGGCCGGAGACTGGGGCACCACCGTGGACATCTCGCGCGAGTTTTTTAACGGCGTGCGCGTCGGTGCCTGGGCAACCATCACCACGGCCAGTAGCGCCGAATATGGTGAAGGTAGTTTCGACAAAGGCCTGTACCTGTCGATCCCGTTCGACGAAATGATGAGCATGTCGACCATGCGCCGGGCCAACCTGGTCTGGGCGCCACTGACCCGAGATGGCGGCGCCAGACTGAGCCGCAGCTATCAACTGCACTCGATGACGGATAGCCGGGAAGGGGACATGTTCTATCGCAACTTCGAGAAGATTACCGAGTAAGCGCTGGTCTGTAGGAGCGAGCCTGCTCGCGAAGGCGCCGGCGCATCCAACATCTTCATCGCCTGACACAACGCTTTCGCGAGCAGGCTCACTCCCACAGGGGTTGTGTTACAGCACAGTTTTCGACCCTAACCCTGATCCCTGTGGGAGCGAGCCTGCTCGCGAAGGCGCCGGCACATTTAACATCTCCAGTGCCTGACACACCGCTTTCGCGAGCAGGCTCGCTCCCACAGGGGGTTGTGTTACAGCACAGTTTTCGACCCTAACCCTGATCCCTGTGGGAGCGAGCCTGCTCGCGAAGGCGCCGACACATCCAACATCGCCATCGCCTGACACACCGCTTTCGCGAGCAGGCTCGCTCCCACGGGGGCGCACCTGTAGTCGATACTGGTTACCCAAATCCCGCCCACAAAAAAGGGGACTTTCGTCCCCTTGTGATCTGCAGCGCTGAACCTCAGTAAATATCCTTCGACAACAACGTAAACGGCGTCTTCACCAGGATCTTCAGATCCAGCCACAACGACCAGCTGTTGATGTACTGCAGGTCGATCTCGACACGCTTCTGCATCTTGTCGATGGTGTCGGTCTCACCGCGGCAGCCACTGATCTGTGCCAGGCCAGTGATGCCCGGTTTGATTCGGTGGCGGGCCATGTAAGCGAGGATCTTGCCCGAGTAGTAATTGTTGTGCGCCACCGCATGCGGCCGTGGACCCACCAGCGCCATGTGCCCCTGCAACACGTTGAACAGTTGCGGCAACTCATCGAGGGAAGTGCGGCGAATAAAACGGCCTACTGCGGTAATGCGCGAGTCATTGCGGCTGGCCTGTTTCACTTCGCGGTCATCGTGGACACGCATCGAGCGGAATTTCCAGACCTTGATCACCTTGCCGTTCCAGCCATGGCGGTCCTGCTTGAAAAACACCGGGCCGGGCGAGTTGATTTTCACCGCCAGAGCGATGATCAACAGCAGCGGACTGAGCGCAATGATCGCCAGGAACGCCACGGTTTTTTCAACCAGACTCTTGCTCAGGGCAGCGGTCGGGCGGCTGGTCAGCGGGCTTTCGT
This sequence comes from Pseudomonas sp. CCNWLW23, assembly GCF_037095675.1. Taxonomy (NCBI): domain Bacteria; kingdom Pseudomonadati; phylum Pseudomonadota; class Gammaproteobacteria; order Pseudomonadales; family Pseudomonadaceae; genus Pseudomonas; species Pseudomonas sp. CCNWLW23. The sequence continues at coordinate 82,315 of NZ_JBAWKM010000016.1, forward strand.
TCAGGTAAATCGCCGGCAGGCCGTCCACGACTTTCACCGAATGATTGAGCAGGGTCAGGCTGTTCAAGTCCGGCACCCACACCACATCGACGTTGGCCCCGAGCAAATCGACATACATCGCTTCGATCTTCGCCGCTTCGCACAGCGGCAGGGTAATGTAGAGGCGGCGAATGTCGTGGGCTTCGATCAGCTCAAGCAACTCGTCCTGAGCGCCAACGACACGCGGTGCGTCGGAAGCGAGGACCGGTTTGTCACCGTTGCTGACCAGACCGATCAGCGGCAGGTTTTCCAGTTGGCTGAGCTTTTTCGCCAGGCCCAACGCCAATTCGCCAGTACCGACGATCAACGTTCGGTGTTCGCTTTTACGCGAACGCTGGTAGTACTTGGAAAATGCATGCAGCGGCGCGTAGAGGAACGCCTGACCGAGGAAGCCATACACCGCCCAGCTGAGAATCACCTGACGGGAAAACAGCTCATCGGCCTGGCAGACAAACGCGATGCACGCCAGCGCGGCCATGGTCATCGACCAGCCCATGAACAAGCGGCCGAGGCCGGTCAGGTAGTTGTCGCGTTTGCGATAAACGCCGCTGAATGTGTAAGCCGGCACCGACGCCAGGACGGCGAGGGTGGCGCACATTCGGTAGTAGAACGCGACGGTGCCGGTGTGCTGTTCAGCGAGGATGAACAGCAGCGTCACAACGAAAGCCTGTGCCAGCGCCCATTGGCCCCAAAAGGTCAGTCCCTTGAGGCCCGTGCTTCGATTAATACTGAGAGAAAGATCCATACGATATCCCCAAAAGACGTCCATTCAGGTTTCAACAGTTGAAAGCCGAGTTGTTATGCAGACTTATTGTTTTTGTTTTAGCGAGTGTCTTGAGGTAACAACATCGAGAGCCGAACTGTCGTCAGCCAATAGACTAAGTTATTGCCGGGAATGGTGTCTGACGAGTTCTAACAAGATGGCACAATGCCAACTTTTTAATAATTAAATAGAAGGTTGTTAGAAAAGGTCGCAGAGCGGGGGATGAAAAAGCGAGGGCGTATTTGTTACTGTTGAAGGGTGAAGGCAGGGAAGCTTTTATTGAATCAGGGAGGGAAAACCAAACAGAGTGCTCTTCTTGTTGTTGTAGTCGCACTTTATATCTGTTTGTCTTGGTTTGTGTGTCGCTTGTGATTAAGCAACGACTTCCTGGATCAGGCAATATCCGCGATTTCTTACGGCTCGGAACAATCGCTCGCCATTACTTGCGCTCTTGAATTTATCCTGCAATCGGCTCAGGCACATTTCCAGGCCACGGTATTGCTCGGGTTCCCGACCAATGCTGATGATCAAGTCATCACGACTGACCACGCGCTCTTCATGGCTCAGCATTTTCCTGACCAGAGCGGTTTCCAAACCAGTCAGGCTGATCGCAACATTGTCCTTGAGCAACACGCCTTGTTCATCGTCAAGATGCCAGGTGTCGCTGCAAGGCTCAGTGCTCTCGCAGACATTGGAGATATGAGCGCGCTCTGCACTGCGTGTCGGGAAGCTTTGAAACGGATTGTCTGTTTGCGCAGCTCGCCATTCATTTTCAAGAGTGGCCAGTATGCGTTGAGTATCATGTTCGATACTGCGCGCAACATTCTTTCGGCTGAGGCTTGGGTAACTGAACTCCATGACCATCGGGGCGGAAGAGGGCGAAGCAACACCTTCAACAAACATTTGTGCCTGCGACGTGCCAAACGAATTGAAACGCTCACTGGACAAGATGCTTTCCAGTTCACGTTGCGACGTTGTGCTGTGCGTCACAACAACAAAATATTTTCTGGGGAGGGTTGTACTCGTTTCCATGTCTCTCTCCTAAATACACACCAAAATTGGCTAAAAGATAAATCGGCAGGCGAGCAATGACTTCCTCGGAAGTAATCGTAGGCAGGGTTCTGGCCGAAAATGGCCATCGATAAATTCCACTCGATCTGCTGCTATGTTATGGAGTTTTATTGTTATGTGGCGTGATGCCGTGCTCATTCAAGTGCTTGAGTTTTAATAAGTATGAGGCGCAATTGAAACGATATGGCTGCATCAGACGATCCTTCGTACGTATGCAAAAGGGAAGACTGCCCGAGACTCAGGCAGTCGATATCAGGCCCCGCATCAGGCGATAGCCGTAGCCGCGGATGCTCTGAATCGCGTTTGTACCATACATGTCCTTGATTTTTCCACGCAAGCGACTGATTGATTTTTCCAGTGCCCGAGGGTCGTAGAAATTGGTGTTGAGGCCCATGATGCTGGCGATTTCATCATGACTCAGAATGTGATTGCCGGTGTGCGCAAAGGCCTCGAGGATCTTCATTTCGGCGAAAGAGATATCCAGTTTGCGCCGACTGTCCATCAGGCAGATCCGCGTCGGATCAAGCGTGAGATTGATATCTCGTTGCCAGTCTTCGCTGTTGAAGAACTCCGCGAGCAAGTCTTCGCTGTCATCGCTCAATGTGTTGAGCTTGATACAGGCATCCGCCCCGGCGAGGAAATATTTGATCTTGTTGACGGCACCGCGGCCGGTAACGACAGCGCAAATAAGTGGCTTCAAGTTGTCATCGCGCAGGGTCTGCACCAGGGCCAGATTTTCTTCGATGGCTTGTGGACTATCGATGATGACGAAAATGGCGCGATAGGAACCTATGTAGCCGTGCTGTTTATATGAACTAGTGAAAGCACCTGTTTCCAGGGTCATATCGGGTTGCACGTGCTTTGCGATCAGCGATCTGAAATGATCAGCCACACCCAGTGTACGACCCAGCGCAAGAACACCGGATTCATCATTTGTCGGGCGCGGACTTCTCGTCGCCAAGTTCCCTGAGAGCATCATGCGTTGACTCGAATTAGGTGCTGACATCGGGATGTTAAAGCACCGGTTCTCATCTGTGACTGACAATTGGTAACATTTGTGCGGATTTTAGACGTGTCTCCCGAGTTTTCTAACAATAACTAAGCTTTTCAGGCTTTTAGTTGATTTTCTCGGGCTTGTGAACTAACGCGTAGATGATGGCTATATGCAATGGTGCCACTATTTTGAGCTTGTGGCGATGGCTTTGTCTATGTCCTTTTGCCATTGATTGGCCATGTCAACAATGTGTGAGGTTGATCACACTTCATATCTGAACTGAAACATTTGTTGTAATAGATGTAAATTTTTTCCGTTTAGTTCGTCGGCCGACGATTACTAACAGCTCTTGAGTCTAACTCTGCATAAACCCTATTCTTCCGGATCGGCGAATCGCTGTATGAATTACTTCAGATACTCAACCCCTGAGTGTTATTGACTGGTCGCTCACCCTGAGTGCTCTGACGGAGGATTAATGGATTTCTGGACCCTTTTCCAGGTATTGATATTGGGCGCGGTTGAAGGCCTGACCGAATTCTTGCCCATTTCAAGTACCGGCCACCAGATTATTGTCGCCGACCTGCTCGAGTTTGGCGGCGAACGCGCCATGGCGTTCAACATCATTATTCAACTGGGGGCCATTCTTGCTGTGGTTTGGGAATTTCGTCCGAAGATCTTCGAAATCGTCAAAGGCCTGCCCACCGAGCGCAACGCGCAACGTTTCACCCTTAATCTGCTGATCGCGTTTTTCCCGGCCGTTATCCTCGGCGTGTTATTCGCCGACGCGATTCATGAATACCTGTTCAACCCAATCACCGTTGCGGTGGCCCTGGTTGTTGGCGGCATCGTCATGTTGTGGGCCGAACAGCGCAGCCATGTAGTCAGCGTCGAACATGTCGACGACATGCGCTGGTCCCACGCGTTGAAGGTCGGTTTCGTACAATGCCTGGCGATGATTCCCGGCACCTCGCGTTCCGGCTCGACGATCATCGGCGGTCTGCTCTTCGGCCTTTCGCGCAAAGCCGCCACCGAGTTCTCGTTCTTCCTCGCCATGCCGACCATGGTTGGCGCCGCCGTGTACTCCGGCTACAAATACCGCGACCTGTTCCAGCCCAACGATCTGCCAGTCTTCGCCCTCGGCTTCGTCACCGCGTTCATCTTCGCCATGATTGCTGTGCGTGGCCTGCTCAAATTTATCGCCAACCACAGCTATGCCGCGTTCGCGTGGTACCGGATCGGTTTTGGTTTGTTCATTCTGGCAACCTGGCTGTTTGGCTGGGTGAACTGGACCGCCGCAGCGGCCGCCTGATCACTGCGCGCTGATCAACGCCGCCACGGCGAGATCGTTTAACGTCGAATCCGACGACTCCTGACGAAAGCGCTGCAAGGCCGAGGTGAAATACGCGGCTTGCAGCATGCCGTCGCTGGCCAGATAGAGTCGCGCGTCTTCTTGCTCCTCGGCAGAGTAAACACGCTTGTGACTGTCGGTCGTTTCCTGGCTAGACGAAATAGGTGCGAGGATTAAAGACACCAAAGTGAAGCCGGAAAGCTGCGTCACCTCCCACGGCGTATCGGTACGGCCCATGCAAAAGCCATCGCAGTGCGCATAAACGTCGGAAGTGAAGCTGAACAAGGCGAGGAGGGTGAAACGCTTGAAACCTGAAAAAGTAAACGCGGGCATAAACAAAAGACATCCTGTCAGTACATCAAAATACCGGGCAACGCTCATGCGCCGCCCGCACACTCAAACCATCAATCAACGCCCTTCAAGCAACTCAGCCGCCTGATCCAGCAACGCCAGCGGATCCTTGGCCTTGTGAATATCCACCGACAACAACTGACGAAACTTGCGCGCCCCGGGGAACCCTGTGCCCAAGCCCAGCACATGCCGAGTGATGTGATGCATCGCACCACCGGCCAGCAAATGCTCGGCGATATAAGGCCGCAACTGCGCCAACGCCTCAGCCCGACTGATCACCGGAGCGGTACTGCCGAACAGTTGCTGATCGACCTCCGCTAGCAGATAAGGATTGTGATAAGCCTCACGCCCCAACATCACGCCATCGAACGTCTGCAGATGCTCATGGCAGGCCTCCATGGTCTTGATCCCGCCGTTCAGCACAATCTCCAGCTCCGGAAAATCCGCCTTCAACTGCGCCGCCACGTCATAGCGCAACGGCGGAATGTCGCGATTCTCCTTCGGCGACAACCCCTCGAGGATCGCAATCCGCGCATGCACGGTAAAACTCGTGCATCCGGCATCCCGAACAGTGCCGACGAAATCGCACAGCTCGGCATAACTGTCGCGCCCGTTAATGCCGATCCGGTGCTTCACCGTCACCGGAATCGACACCGCATCACGCATCGCCTTCACACAATCGGCCACCAACTGCGGATGCCCCATCAGGCACGCGCCGATCATGTTGTTTTGCACACGATCACTCGGGCAGCCGACGTTCAGGTTCACCTCGTCGTAGCCATGTTCCTGCGCCATGCGCGCGCAGGCGGCGAGATCGAGCGGAACACTACCCCCGAGCTGCAACGCGAGCGGGTGCTCGGCTTCGTTGTGACGCAGGAAACGTTCGTGATCGCCGTTGAGCAGAGCGCCGGTGGTGACCATTTCGGTGTAGAGCAGGGCGTTCTTCGATAGGAGACGTAGGAAGAAACGGCAATGGCGGTCCGTCCAATCCATCATGGGTGCCACACTGAAGCGCCGGGACGGCTCAGGCGTTGGTTTTACTGGGCTAAAGCTCTGATTCTGGACCATTTTACTCAACGTGTTTTCGGCGTGCTTTTGGGCGTTTTCAAGGGTTTTCGGGATCTGATGGGTACGATGTACCCATTCGAACTCAATGCGTACCACTTTCGGTTATGGCAGTTGTCGGGACTCGAAAACTGGCGAATGTGAGCTGTGCGTTACACCGCGCAGCACCACATCAGGCGGAATGGAGTGCAAGTCTACCAAGAGAGCGAGATTTGCGCCCCGGAAACGAACTACACGAGCGCGGATCAGAGCTGGATGAGCGGGCGCTCAAGCGGGCGATAACGCAGGATTCGAGTGCATCAATGGCTGCACTTACGTCCAGTCTTGGTTGCGCTGGAAAGACTGAATGACATTCTCGGAGTAGATTGGGGCGCTGCCGCCCCATCTATGACGATCGATGTGGCCTACTTGCTGTTCCATGAGAGCTCACGGCTAACTCATGGTCGGAAAGGGTCAGGTTCGCCAGTGCATTGTTTTATTCGAGCAATAACGTCCGGGCCGGTTTTAGCAATATCGATCCTGCCTGTTGCATCCAGATAAATATCAATGGTTCGGCCCCATTTGGGGCTGATGTCGATGCACCTCTGAAAACCTTTATCAGTCCACCAATCAAACATCATGAAAAAATCGTCATCAGGAAATAGGTAGCCGAACTCGACGGCTGCGCCACCATGCTTGATATCGCCTCTATGAATCCTGTCCTGGGTGTTCCAAACGTAGTGAAATTCTCCCTCACTGTTCGGGGAAAAATTGACCGCTACGACGGGGGAGCCGAGGTACCAGACAGCGATTGGAAGAGCAATGAGCGCCAGAAGGATCCAGCGCCCATACCGGCGTCTGGTTTTATTTGCATTCATGTAGTTTGATTCCTTTTCCCCATTCTTTAGAGGGCACTGCAAGCACCTGATCCATGATCATTTTGGCGGTAATGCCCCCATTGGGATGTTGGCGATAGAGCTTTACGCCGATACTGATGGATATTCGGTCGGGCGCATCGTCCCACGCTCTCAAACCGTCGACATTGCCTGAACGGTTTGGGCCGGGTAGCTCCCACTGTTCTTTTGGTTTCGTTACGACCTCCTGGGCTTTTCGTAAAGCGTCAGAAACGATCTGCTCGCCACCTGCACCATCCAGTAATGCACTTTCGGATAGGCCGCCAGCCCTGCCCACATAGCCGTAATGAATGTTCGACCAAATATCGTAGAAGTAATCGTACTCTCCCTGCTTGTGCCAAACGCCCCCGATAGTCCTGCGGATGATCGGTTTGTGGTCCCATGGGCGATTCTGGCCAACCCGCTCAGTCCAGATAGCCAGAGCCTTTGCCTTCATTCCCAGCGCCAAGCTATAGAAGTCTGGCTTGGGACCGAGCTGAAGGTAAAAGGGCAGTGCCATGTATTCCTTGGTTTTTGCATGTGCGTCGTAGCTGTTCAGTTCCTTCATCTGGCGAACGGCTGGGCTATTTATGTTGGTGTTCATCTCGGCCGCGATGTAAGTCGCCAGTTGCTCCATCATGTCCGGGTCTTTACAGGCAGCGGGTGCGGCTTTTGGCTCGGGTTTCTCTTCGGTTTTTTTATCAGGCTGCTTTGCGGCGGACTTTGGCTCAACCAGAGCATTTGCTGCTTTGGCTTTTTCAGTGAGTTTCGGGTCGGCCAGCAACGTTGCCATCTTCTCATCGTCCAGGGATCCGTCGGGGCGGAAGGCTCCGAGCGCCATGAAATTGATGATCGTTGCACCGCCAGCGTCCCCCATCACGAAGCCGCCACCGACGTCACCTGATCCGGTTATGACTGTGCCGCCGTGACTGGTCGGACTGCCCAAGTGGGCCATTGGGCGACCGTTGACCTGAATAGATGGGAAGCCTGTTGTAATCACCGCTCCGCAACCACACGTATCACCGACTCGAGCAGAGCCCATGAAATTGATGTTTACGTCACCGCTGGCGGAGGCGATCGGGGTAGTGCCGTGACCTGGTAATGGACAGACGTGTTTGTCGCCTAATCGTGCAGAGGAAATCATCCAATATCATCCTTGTTTTCATCGTCCATTGACTTACGCCAGGACTGGCCTGGGTGCTGAAAGGTTACCGGAAAATGGCGAAAGGGTCTCCGAGGAGAGGTGGGACTGGATTGAGGTCACCAACCGCTTGAGGGGCAGACCACTGCCAACACCGGGCGTATGGAGATTTACTGATGAATGAACAAATGGCCAACCAGACGTTGCCAGCGACCACACCCGCCACCGGCGCCGGGACGCAGGTGTTTTCCTTCGGCGAGCCGACGCCGGTGCTGGGTGGTCGTGAGGTTTTCGACTATCTGGAGTGCTGGTTCAACGGGCGGTGGTATGAGCCGCCGCTGTCGCTGGACGGGCTGGCCCGGTCGGTTGGGGCGAGCGTGCATTTGCATTCCGGGTTGATGTTCAAGCGCAACCTGTTGAGTAAGACGTTTATCCCGCATCCGCTGTTGTCGCGGTCTTCGTTTGAGCAGTTTGCGTTGGACTTTCTGTGTCTGGGCAATGGCTATCTGGAAGGGCGGCGTTCGCGGTTGGGCGGGGTTCGTAAGCTGGAGGCGCCGTTGGCGAAGTACATGCGCGCTGGGCCGGATGGGCGGTTTTACCAGGTGCGGGGGTGGAAGGATGAGCACGTGTTTGAGACGGACAGCATTTTTCATTTGCGTGAGGCGGATCTGCACCAGGAGATTTATGGGCTGCCGGAGTGGATTAGCGCTTTGCAGTCGGCGTTGTTGAACGAGTCTGCGACGTTGTTTCGGCGCAAGTATTATGAGAACGGCAGCCATGCCGGGTTCATCCTGTACATGACCGATGCGGCGCAGACGGAGGCTGATATTGATGCGTTGCGGAAAGCGTTGAAGGAGTCGAAAGGGCTTGGGAATTTTCGGAATTTGTTCGTGTACTCGCCGACCGGCAAGAAGGACGGGATCCAACTGATCCCGGTGAGCGAGGTGGCAGCGAAGGATGAATTCAACTCGATCAAGAATCAGACACGGGATGACGTGTTGGCAAGCCTGCGTATTCCGCCGCAGTTGATGGGGATTGTGCCGCAAAACGCAGGTGGGTTTGGGTCGATCAGAGAGGCAGCGCAGATCTATGCGGCCAATGAGCTGGAACCGATTCAGACGCGTATGTCGCAGTTGAATGAATGGTTGGGTGAAGAAGTTGTCAAGTTCAAACCATATTATATCCCCGCAGGGAGCGAAACTTCCGCATAGTAAGCCAATTCGCGAGCCGGTGCTTCAACACCGGCTCGACGTTTTTTAAATGTCTAACTCCAAAATATCTGATGGCTTCCAAAGCCCTGTGACACTTTCGAACTCTACATCCTTCCAGTTTTCTGACCATTTACTAAAAAATGCAATATCTACAGAGTTCGGTGTTGCTATGCATTTGTCGATTTTTACCATGGAGGGAATTATTATTGAGTCCCCAATTATAAGTGCTTCGCCCGACTGCAGGGTGGGTAGATTTGATATTAAATCCCCAGAGGTGTCTGGTAGTAGTTTTCGTACATAACTCTGGTCGTCTGGATTTGTCAGGCGCATGGCAACAAAGTTACTGCATTGAGAGAAAATGGTTTCCGAGACTTCAGATGGGCGTTGACTGACTATGGCAAGTGTAACGCCATATTTTCGACCTTCTTTGGCGATCCTCTCAATCGCATTTTTGGATGCGCGATAACGTGTTAAGTCGCTGCGGGGAACATATTTGTGCGCTTCTTCATAAACTAGAAGGATAGGTGTCTCGCAGTCCGACTGTTGTGATAAAAGTCTTTTATAGTAGTATCCGAACTCGAACAAAATCCTGGATATTAAAGATACAGTGATGCTTAGTACTTCAAAAGGTATTCCGCTCAAGTCAATGACGGTAACGTTCGCTTCATTATTTTTTTGATAACCTAGAAATTGTTCTAACACGCCCTCGATAGTAAGTTCGTCAACGTTCTTGAATAGGAAGTCCAACCTTGAGTTGCTGATTGTGTTCTCCAGTCGCATTATAAATCGTTCAAAATCACCAGTGTAAGGACCGTTTACAAAGTCTGCGCTAAGTTTGTCGAATTCATACTCATTTTGGAAGTATTCGGGGATGCGCGACTCAAATGATTTGTTGTCCTTGTCTTCTGGTTTGCGCCCCTTTTTTTTGTTGATGAGTTCGGAATTCATGTTTTTGATGTACCGCATTACCTCGTGTATATCAAATTTAAGTGGTGAGTCAAAGAAAACTTTTTTCCCTTCGTTATGAAGTTTTTTGTTTTCAATGACAGCGTATCTAAATTGAGAAACTTGATTGTATGAATTGTTTTCTGAGCTTTCGATGAATAATTCGCTCAGTTCCTCACCGTCAAATAGCCAGTAAGGAATTTTTAATTTTTCTGAGTTTAAGTAATTACAGTTTGGGAACGCGCTTTTATATTCTCCATGTATGTCAAATATGACGATGTGAGAATTGTTTAGCCCCTCGAAATTTCCGTGTTTTGAATCTGCTGCAGATTGGAGGAGTTTTGCAACTGTATGCGATTTTCCCGAGCCTGTTGAGCCAACTATCGCAAAATGCTTGTTAAAAAATTTATTGCCGTTTATAGGCACTCTCGTGTTATGGCTGTTTACAAGTGATGAAAATATTAGTTTGTCTTTTAATGTCAGGTCTGTGGAATAAATATCATCAAGCTCTTTTGCTTCTAATATCCGTATGCTGTTATTAGGTGGCAGGGGGATTCCGTGGCCACCTCGTTTGAATATCATGCCTTCGTCCGTCTCGTGAAGCATACCTATAAGTTTCACGTCTAGTAGAAAAGATGGTGATTTGGCCGGGGAGTTTGCATCGGTTACATAATTATCTTTAACTTTGTAATTGTCTATGACACCGACAACATGTTGTCCCGCGTACTCTCTGCACGGTACCCCGACATAGCTTCCTATACTGAACTCCCCGGAAAATTTCGAAGGATCAACAATCTCGATAATCAACGCGTTTGAAGAGACGCTTACAATTTTGAAGTTTTCGGAATTCATACTTACCTCTTGAATAATTGCCAAATTTCATCGCAGTGGAGTTCGTTAATTTGGAACGAGGGAATGTCGGTGTAATCGCTAAATTTATCCGCGTCGAAATAGTAAATTCTGTCCGGTCGATCGTAATCTGAATTAGATTTTATAAAATTTGCCAGGGTGATGATTCGTGCTTTGTAAGATATTTGTCCTAACGTCTCAAGGGCTCTACCTGTAGCCGTTGTTTTTCGTAAGGATAAGTGTCTTCTGTTGAATTGTTGACTATTGAATTGGATTGATTCATAGCCATCGTTAAAAGTTATGTTTTTAAGTAGCATGCCTTTTTTTAAGGAAGTAATGTCCGGTTGGTCGATGATGAAAGTAATGGGGTGGACATCGTACGTTGGCTTGTTAAATTGCTGTTCGATTATGGAGGTGATCAGGTTTGTGAGTTGTGAAGTCTGTTTAGCTAGATTTATGCCTATGAATAATAAGTTGTTCTGCTGTGGCTGCAGTTTTGGGAAAGCTTTTTTTAATGTTTTTATAAGCGATTCTCGTCCGCTCATATAAGCCAGAGTTGAATAGAAGAATTGATGCTTGCGATCTGTGAGAGAGGAGATTATTCCTTTTCTGGTACAAACTCTCGAATCAATATCTGGATTTGATATTACAAGCCGGCGTAAGTGGTCCGCTAAATAGCAGTAATAGAATGAAGCTTCAGAATCAGTGGCGCAGAAAGCTTGGCTTGCGATTATATTGAGTGCTCGATCAAATTGGGTACTGTGATTAGGTGCGAATATAAGCTGGAATTTAGCTGCGAAGGATTTTTTTAATGAGCTAGGGATGGACTTTATTATTTCATGTTTTTTTCGATGTGCGTCCGAGCAGTTTTTATTTAGTTTGATTTCAAGGATGTTGTCGATTTCAGTGGCATCAAAAGTCTTAATGCTTTCCATTTGGTCGGAGAAGTAACAATAAAGTATGTAGGTTCTATCAGCTGTATCGGACTCGAATTCTTGAATTAACTGAACTACAGGGTCTCGAATTTTTGAAAACGCAAAGGTTTGCGTTTCTTTATATTTGACTTGGGTGACGAAAGCATCCGAGTTTAGATCTTGGATTCTTTCTATAGAAATTTCGTCGGTGTCCGCCGCTGCCGAAAAAATTTCAATGATGGTTTTGTCTATTTGAAAGTCAAAGCCCTTGAGTGCGTAATAACCGCCATCTTCCATAAATTCGCCTTTAGTCGTCAGCTTTGATGCCAGAATAGTGGCGCAAAATTTCAGTGTAGAACACGTTCTCAGTTCTTTCCTCTCCCCTCCAAACTCAAACGGCAAATGGCGCCGCACCAGCTCGATTGAACGCTGGCGCGCGCCGTCGTCCCCCCACCTCGCCTGCGGGCTAAATAGGTCTTTTTTTCCGCAGTCCTGCACCCGGCCAAGCGCCCCCACGGCCGGGCGCTGTAGTAGGGGCGTCGAAGGTCAAAAAGCCTGCGGATCCCTGCGAAGGGTGGGTGTCTGACAGGACGGACCTGGCGAAGCGGAAGGTAGGTAGACGAAACCCTTTCGATGAGGGTTTTTCAGGAACGCCATCGGAAAAAAGTAATGTGGTAATTCCAATACCGGAACACCGGCGAAAGCCCCGTGTTCATTGGCTTTGCTGGCTTACTTCGGAAAGTAATTTTGAGTAATGAAAAAGGTAACGCGGCTGTAAGTGTTTGATTTATAAGGCACTCACAAAAACAAATATTACTTCCTCAAAAGGTAATTATCTTACTTCTACATTACTCAAAAATTACTTCCTGCCGATCCTTTGCAGCCCAGTAAAATCAAGGCTTTCAGCAAGATTGACCGTTTGACTTACCAAAATTACCTTTTTCCGATGCCTTTCCCGAAAAATGGCATCTCTATAAGGCGGCGCAGCCGATGGCCGCTGGGCTCACTCACGAAGATGATAAAGGGACACTCTCGTGCAGGTCCTTTTGCCCGTGCGGAAACGCTTGTAGGAAGTGCTTGGGATTGGAGCGACTGGCGTGTGTGTCGACGATGGGAGAGGACTGTCGCTTGTCCCGCCAGGGGGATAAAAAGAAATGGGGTGGTACGAAAATGGTACGTGCGTTTCTTGATGATGCTGGAGGCCGCGACTTTAGAGGCCTGTAGAATTAGCCATGCCAATCCATCATCGGGGCGACGGAGAAGCGGCGGGAGAGTGTGACGGGTTGTAGGGACATGTGAGGAATCTGGATCAAGAAGGCGAAGGCGCAAGAGTTTATCAGGTCTGCGAACAGGCAAAGGCTTGCGAGGCGCTGTTTGTGGTTGGAACGGGGCTCCGACGCGCTCGGCCTGATGGGAGAAAGTGTATTGCTGAATGTTTTGTGTCCTTCAGTATCGGTTTAAACGGTTACGCCTGCGCGTGTTTAAATCTGACTGGTGAAAGTCATCAGAAGCCTACGTTGTCTTGCGCCTTCCCCTACGCCTAAGACAGAATCCGCCGGCTTGTGCGTCTAGCCTGCGGGTTCTATCGTCCCAGGGTCACTGAAATCAGTGATCGGGTTTGGTAGCCCGTCTCCGTCAGAAGCACAAGACTGCTGTCTTGCGAGGGCGTTTCTCGTCTTCGTTTTATGGTGGTCATGCGCGGGGCGTCTTCGGATGCGCCGGGGTTCCTGACGACCGGTCTACCAACCTGCGTATGGCCTCCACCCTTCGTTTGGTAGCGAGAGTGATGGCTCCTTTTCGTTAATCCGTCAGGAGTTACACCATGTTCAAACCAACACCCAACCCGCCGGAAACCAGTCCCGCATCCCCCTACGAATCCCCCAATTCCAAAAAACTCCACGAAGCCGCCGAGCGCGCGCTTGATCACTATCTCCTTCCCGCCAGCCTAATCAGGGCCAGCACCGATGCGCCCGAACGCATGTACCTCGCCAATCCGAAGTACGACATGGAATCCCTGTTGGCCAATGCCTGCGAAACCCTGGGTTCTGCCTCCGAAATGCTCAACAACTTTGCCGCGACGCTGGATAACTCGCGCCGCAAATCTGCGCTAGGCATTGCGCAGGTGGTGATGTTGGCGGAGTTGGCGGTGAATCAGGCGTTGGATAAGGTTGAAATCAAGCCGTAAACCCGTGTCCCTCTGTGGCATGCGGCACGCCGTTGCTGCAGAGGGGCGGGGTTCTGCATTGACATTTTCATCGTCTTTTCACGCCAGTAGCGATCTGCCATAAATAATGATGGCAATGCGTCATCACGTCGCGCAAAAAGTTCAACGATTATACAAAAATATAAAGTTGTACAAGTTTTCGCAAAATTAATAGCATCCCTCCAGACACCTTTGCTGAAACGATAAATCCAGCCTGCATATGCTCTGTTGCGACGTGATGGATTTGTCTGCCGGTGCTCGCGTCGGGTTGTTTTCGACGCTTCAACAGCATCGGCATTTGCATTTCCGGGACAGCTGGAGCGTCCCGTATTACGCCCTGGATGACGACCCCCGAATGCCTGGACGGTGACTGTGGTTACCGGAGATCAATTTTTGTGCCTGGCGTTTCGCGTCAGGACGTTTGAGGCTGAATATGGCAGTAGCATCGAATTTCCTCGGTGACATCAAAGTTTCCCGCAAGCTGGGAACCGGCTTCGGCATTCTTCTGCTGGCCGTTTTGGCGGTTGCCTTCATTGGCTATAACAGCAACAGCGTGCTGGTTGATCGCTTGAGTACGACGCGTCTGATCGGCACGTTGAATGACGCTACGCAAAATATGCGTCTGTCCGAGAAACAGTACGAAGCCGCCGCTGACGCAGCGTTCGCCGAGTCCTATAACGCGCAGTTGAATGTCTTGCAGGGCCTTGTGGGCAAGGCGCTGGACACCTTGACCCGCGCTGAAAACCAGCAAGCCTTGAAGGCTTTGCAAACCACGATTGTTGCCTACGATCAGAAGGTCAAACGGCTGATCGCTGCCGATCAGTCGACCACGGATGCGCTGAAACCGCTGACGGCGCTGTCGGACAAGTACGCGCAAACTTTTGCCGGCATGCTTGAAGGCACCACGACCAGTGCCTTGGCGTCTGCCGATGGTGAACGCGTTCGGGAGCTGCGCACGGTGGCTGACTTGCGCAATGGCATGACCACGTTTCGCCTGATGTTGCGTCGTTATATTGCGGTGCCCAACGAGGTGAACAAAAAACTGCTGATGGAAACCATCGATAGCTTCTTGAGTGATATCAGCAAGGCGCGCACCAGCCTGCCGACGGCGCTGTCGAGCCAACTGGAAGAAGCCCACGCCGGCATGCGGCGTTATCGCGAAGTATTGGTGGAAGTGGCCGGGCTGTTTGAGCAGAAGCAGAACATGCGCGAGCAGGTCGACCAGGAAAGCAAGGCGATGGACAAGATCATGAGTGGCTTGATGGACACCCAGCAGCGCCTTGCGCATGAGGATCAGCATTCGGCTTTTATTCAGATGGCGGTATTGACTGCGCTGGCGCTGGTGATCGGGCTGTTGGCTTCGGTGGTCATCTCGCGCCAGATTACTGCGCCGCTGGCGCTGACGGTTGATCTGGCGCGACGGATTGCCAAAGGCGACCTGACGGTCCAGGCCAGGTCTGCGCGCAAAGATGAGTTGGGCGATCTGCAAAATGCGATGCAGGAGATGGCGCAGAACCTGAACACGCTGGTGCAAGGTATCGGCAATGGCGTCACGCAGATTTCCACCTCTGCGGAGAAGCTCTCGGCCATGAGCGAGCAGACCAGCGCGGGTGTACGTCAGCAAAAAAGCGAAGTGGATCAAGTTGCCACGGCGATGCATGAAATGGCTTCGACGGTGCAGGAAGTTGCGCGTAACACCACCGATGCCTCCGCTGCCGCGACCCTCGCCGATCAGCAGGCGCGCCACGGCAGCACGGTGGTGAAGCAGGCGACGGTGCAGATCAGCGAACTTGCCATGGCCATTGAAGAGTTGGGCGGTGCGATGAACGTGCTGACTCAGGACAGCGAGCAGATCGGCAAAGTCATCGATGTGATCAAAGCCGTCGCCGAGCAGACCAATCTGCTCGCGTTGAACGCCGCTATCGAAGCCGCTCGGGCGGGTGAGCAGGGTCGTGGTTTTGCTGTGGTGGCAGACGAAGTGCGCTCGCTGGCGCAGCGCACGCAGGACTCGACCAAGGAAATCGAAGCGCTGATCGTCACCCTGCAACAAGGCACGCAAGCGGCCGCGACGCTGATGACCTCAAGCCGCGAGCGCACCCTCGATACGGTGGTACTGGCGCAGAAGGCCGAATTGGCGATTACCGAGATCAATCAGTCCATCGGTACGATCCAGGAGATGAGTCTGCAGATCTCGGCCGCCGCCGAACAGCAAAGTGCCGTGGCCGACGAAATCAACCGCAGCATTGTCAGTGTGCGTGATGTGGCTGACCAGTCGGCTGTCGCCAGCGAAGAAAGCGCGGCGGCGACGATTGAGTTGGCGTCACTGGGGCAGGACCTGCAGCGAATGACCGCGCATTTCCGCACCTGATCTTTTCAACTTGGCGCACGCGGGGCCTTCAACTATTCAGGCGCCGCGGGGCTGAAGTTATTGCCTCGTTTGCAGATAACTAAGGCCAGCAGCTGTTTTATTTATCGCCATGGAAGGTTGCACGCCATCATCAGGTGGTTCATGACCGACTTTCCAAAATCATTCGCGTCTCCCGGAGGCTGCCAGGGCTGTAGGAACAAAGGCGTGCCGGAGATGGCTTTCGCCTTCGCTTTCCAGCCCATTGTGGACCTGCGCGATCAAACGACGTTTGCCCATGAAGCGTTGGTTCGCGGCGTAAACGGTGAAGGCGCCTTGTCTGTCCTGGAGCAGGTGGACGATCAGAACCGTTACCGATTCGATCAACTGTGTCGAGTGCGGGCAATTTCCACCGCGGCTGACTTAGGCATGACGCAGTACCTGTCGATCAACTTTCTGCCGAATGCCGTTTACCGGCCGGAGATGTGTATTCGCAGCACGCTGGAAGCGGCGCGCACATACGGCTTTCCGCTGGAGCGGCTGATCTTCGAGGCTGTGGAAGGCGAACACGTCGAAAGCAACAAACACTTGATGAATATCTTGCGTGAGTATCGTGAGTTTGGTTTCAAGACGGCCATCGACGACTTTGGCGCAGGCTATTCCGGCCTTAACTTGTTGGCGGATTTTCAACCGGACCTGATCAAGCTGGATATGGCGCTGATCCGCAATATTCACCGTGACCGCGTACGCCAGACCATCGTGCGCAACGTGGTGAACATGTGTAAAGAGTTGGGCGTGGAAGTGATCGCCGAGGGCATAGAAGAGGCCGAGGAAAGAGACTTTCTCGCCGATTGCGGCATTTATCTGATGCAGGGCTACTGGTTCGCCAGGCCCTCGTTCAAATCGTTGGCGCAGATCTCGACGAGTGCGTGGCTGGGGAGATCATCCAATCCGCGCTCTTATGCAAAACATTGACCCCCACCGACACTGGCTGCCGTCGGTGCCATGCGCCTGAATGCCGGTTGTTCTGCGGTCACGGGTTGCGTCGGGTTTCCAGCAGCGTAAATAACCCCATGCCTGCGAGCATCGCCAATACGAAAACCATTGCCTGCCAGTGGCCCGTCAACAGGATGGTCACTGCCGGGCCAGGGCAGATGCCGGCTATCCCCCAACCGACGCCGAACAGCAGGCCGGCCAGGAATGCATTCAGTTTGAGCACGTTCAGATTCCCGACACCGCGTGCATTGAGCGAACCGTTCCCTAAACGCGCGCGGTGGCCGGGTTCAGTGGCTTACTGCGGCACCGCTATCCACTCACTCAACGTCTGCTGATACTTGCCAGTGACCTTGCTCAAATGCAGCCACTGATCGACATACAGTTTCCAGCTGATGTCGTCGCGTGGCAGCAGGTAAGCCTTCTCCCCGTACTGCATGTACTTATGCGGATTCACAGCGCACAACCCCGGTTTGAGTTTCTGCTGATACAGCGCTTCCGAGGCGTCGGTGATCATCACGTCGGCTTTGTTGTCGAGCAGTTGCTGGAAGATCGTCACGTTGTCGTGCAGGGCCAGTTGCGCTTTGGGCAGGAAGGCGTGGACGAAGGCTTCGTTGGTGCCGCCGGCCGGTTCCACCAGGCGCACGTTGGGCTGGTTGATCTGGTCGATGGTCTGGTATTTGGACTGGTCGGCGCAGCGCACCAGCGGGATCTTGCCGTCGGTGTCGAGGGTGTTGCTGAAGTAGGCTTTTTTCTGCCGTTCCAGTGTGACCGAGATGCCGCCCATGCCGATGTCGCATTTGCCGGCCTGCATGTCAGGCATCAGGGTTTTCCAGGTGGTCTGCACCCATTGCACCTTGACGCCGAGGCTGTCGGCCAGGGAGCGGGCCATGCTGATGTCGATGCCTTCGAAGTCGCCGTCGCTGCGCTTGAAGGTGTAGGGCTTGTAGTCGCCGGTTGTGCAGACGCGCAACTGGCCTTGTTGCTGAATGCTGTCGAGGTGGGACGAGGCCGGGTCGGCGTAAGCGCCAGTCGCCAGGGTCAGCAGGCCGCCGAGGATCATCGTGCTTTTTAGTGTTGTCATTGAGATCGGCTTCTGAAAGGGAAGGTGGCCCAGTGTAGTGAAAGCCTTCCACGGGTGTCATCCCGGGTCCGGACTCAATGTGCCCAGCCACGCCACCAGCGCCACGATCAGCAGGGCAAGGGCCAGCTCCATCACCACACTGCGTCGCAGCGCTTTCGCGGCGATGAGGTACTGGCCGTCGCGCAGCGATTGTTGCAGTGACGGTCCAAGATGAAAGCGGTTCAACGCAGCCAGCACCAGCATCACGGCAAACGCTAGCACCTTGATCGTCAGCAGCTGCCCGTAGGTCCCGAACAGCACTCCGTCGAGCCTTGGGCCGACGATGAAAAGATAATTCATCACGCCGGTGACCGACACCGTCAGCACGATCAACGCGCCCACCCATTCGAAGCGTTTCACTGCATCGGCGATCAAGCGAAGGCGTGTATCACCGATCCGCCCGCTCACCATCAACACCAGCGCCAGCAAGGCACCCAACCACGCTCCCGCCGCAAGCAAGTGCAAGATGTCGCTGAGAAAGTGCCAGAACCGCAGCCATCCTTCGTCCATCGCTCCGTGCCCGCTCCATGCCAGCGAAGCGAGGGCAATGGCGCCTGCCAACGACGCTGGCCATAGACCGGGCCGGATCACTACGATGGCCAGCGCTGTCATCCGCAGCGCGCACGCCAGGCCGACGTCCGTTTCCAGCAGCATCATCTGCAGGTGCGGCCACAACGCCGCGAGCTGGGTTTCGCCACTCATGGCGCGGGTCATCAACACTAGCCCGGCCACTGACAGCAATGCCCCTGTCACCGCCATGCCCCGCAACAACGGACGGAACCGCAGCAGCGCGTTGAAGCTGTACAAGCCAAACAACGCCAGCCCGAACAACAGCAGCAAATCCACATACAAGGCGAACCGCAGGATGATGTTGAGCAGGTCCGCCATTGTTCACTTCACTTTGAACGTGACGTTACCGGTGATCGGGTGCGTGTCGGCGGACACCGCGCGCCACTGCACCTGATAGGTGCCGGCAGGCAGCGGGGCGAGCGGGGTGATCAGCATGGTTTTCGGATCGCTGCTGGCGCTGACCTTGGCTTTCATCGGCATCGGCGAGTGAGCCATGCCACCCATTTCGGTCATTACCAGTTTGGCCCCGGAGAACTGCGTGACCAGGTTCTCGGAAAAATGCAGCTCGATCCTGCCCGGCGCGGCGCCTTCCGCGCCTTCGGCCGGCGTTGACGAAAGCAGTTTCGGGTGGGCCTGGGCGAGGGTGCTCAGGAGTAATCCGCTGGCGAATATCAGGGGCAGGGTCAATGTGCGCATGCAAGGTCTCCGGTTTGTTTTTGTAGAAGAATTCAGAACCACAGCCTGACCCCGAGGACCAGGCGCGCCTCACTGCGATCCTCGTCTTCTTCGCGGGCGTAGTCGGCGGTGTTGCCGTAAGTGCGATTCCACGTCACGCCGATATAAGGCGCGAATTCGCGGCGGATTTCATAGCGCAACCGCAGGCCTACCTCGGTATTGGACAACCCTGAGCCGATGCCTCGCTGCGGATCGTTTTTGCCGTAGATGTTGAGTTCTGCGGTCGGCTGCAGGATCAGTCGATTGGTCAGCAGGATGTCGTAGTCGCCCTCCAGGCGTACCGCACTCTGGCCGCCCTCGCCGAGGAAAGCCGTGGCTTCGGCCTCGAAGTTGTACAGCGCCATGCCTTGCACGCCGAACGCGGCCCAGGTTTGCGGTGCGCCGGGTTTGAAGTCCTGACGCACGCCGCTGACCACGTCCCACCAGGGTGAAATCGCGTGGCCCCATAGCGCTTGAATTTCCGCGTCTTCAGTCTTGCCGTTGTTGCGCTCGCCTTCAGAGCGCAGCCACAGCCGATCGGTATCCCCGCCGATCCAGCCGGACAGATCCCAGGCCAAAGCGCTGCCGTCATCGGCGTTCTGCCATTCGAGTTTGTCGGCAAGAAAGTAGCTGTTTATAACGCTGTCATGCACCTGATGACCGCCGGGGCTGGTGAACACCGCAGCGCGGTCGGCGTCGGTCACGGGCGCAATCGGCGTGCGGCTTTCGCTGGGCGCGGCGGGCTGCATCATGCCGTCGTCCATGCTTTGCATTGCCGAATGATCCATCCCGGGCATCTGGCTGTGGTCCATGCCGTGCATGGCGTCGGCAGCCATGGCAGAGGTGCCGGCGAGCATCAGCGAGAACACGCTGAGTCGAGTCATGATGGACCTCTTCATTCTTCCACCCGCACTTCGCGGAACATGCCCGTTTCCATGTGATAAAGCAGATGACAGTGATAGGCCCAGCGGCCGAGGGCGTCGGCGGTGACGCGATAGCTGCGGCGGCTGCCGGGCGGCATGTCGATGGTGTGTTTGCGCACCTGAAAGTTGCCGTTTTCGTCCTCCAGATCGCTCCACATCCCGTGCAGGTGGATCGGGTGGGTCATCATGGTGTCGTTGACCAGCACCAGGCGGATGCGCTCGCCGTATTTCAGCCGTAGAGGCTCGGCATCGGAGAATTTGATGCCGTTGAACGACCAGGCGAATTTCTCCATGTGGCCGGTCAGGTGCAGTTCTATGGTGCGGCCCGGATCGCGGCCGTCCGGGTCCTCGAAGGCGCTGCGCAGGTCGGCGTAGGTCAGCACTCGGCGGCCGTTGTTGCGCAGGCCGAGGCCGGGGTCGTCGAGCTTTGGCGCGGTGATCATGGCCTGCATGTCCACCAGCGGATTGTTGTTTTCACTGTCGGGATGGGCTTGCATCGGGCCCATGGCGGAGTGATCCATGGCACTCATGTCCATGCTGCCGTGGTCCATGCCGCCCATGCCCATGTCGTCCATGCTCACCAACGGACGCGGATCCAGCGCCGGCACTGCTGCCGACATGCCGGGGCGTGTGGCGAGAGTGCCACGGGCGTAACCGCTGCGATCCATCGCCTGAGCGAAGAGGGTGTAGGCCTCGGTTTCAGGTTCAACGATCACGTCATAGGTCTCGGCCACGGCAATGCGCAGTTCATCGACGCTGACCGGTTTGACGTGCAGGCCATCGGCAGCCACCACTGTCATTTTCAATCCCGGAATACGCACATCGAAATAGGTCATGGCCGAGCCGTTGATCAGGCGCAGGCGCAGTTTTTCGCCGGGACGGAACAGCCAGGTGAAGTTGTCATCGGGGGCCTGGCCGTTGATCAAAAAGGTGTACGTGGCGCCACTGACGTCGGCGATGTCGGTGGGGTTCATGTTCATTTGCGCCCACATCGTGCGATCGGCAACCGTGGCGCCCCAGCCTTTCTCACCGACATCGTTGATAAAGTCGCCGACGGTGCGTTTGTGGAAGTTGTAGTAGTCGGACTGTTTTTTCAGCGTCTTCATCAGTCTGGCCGGGTCTTCGTCGGTCCAGTCGCTGAGCATCACCACGTAGTCGCGATCGTACTGGAAGGGCTCTGGCTCCTTGGCCTCGATGACCAGCGGCCCGTAGACGCCGGCCTGCTCCTGTAACCCGGAATGGCTGTGATACCAGTAGGTGCCGTGTTGCCGAACCTTGAACTGGTAAACGTACACGCCGCCCGGTTCAATGCCGTGGAAACTCAGGCCCGGCACGCCGTCCATGTTCGCCGGCAGCAGAATGCCGTGCCAGTGAATCGAGGTGTCGGCGGTGAGCCGGTTTCGCACCCGCAGCGTCACGGCATCGCCTTCGCGCCAGCGCAACAGCGGGCCGGGCAGGCTGCCGTTGATGGTCATCGCTGTGCGTGCCGAACCCGTGAAATTGACCGGAGTTTCGCCGATGAACAACTCGAATTCGTTGCCGCTCAGTTCGTTGACGGGCGCGGCGCCGTTCAGCGCCCAGACCGGTGTCCGCCAGAGCCCGAGGCCACCGAGCAAGCTACCGGTGGCCAGGCCTTTGACAAAAGTGCGTCTTGTGAGAATGGAAGGCATGCGCTGGAAATCCCCGTCTGGCTCATGACAGAGAGACTAGCCAGCCCCGGCTTTCAGTTGGCTGAGGCAAACATTACAGTTTTGTCAGTTAACCCGGGCGGCTTACAGGCTTAACCCTTGCTGCACCACCTGCAGCAGATTGTTTTCCGTCAGCGCGATCGCATCCAGCTCCTGGCCGGTCTCGATAGTCTGCAACCACCAATGGCTTTCGCCATGCTCGTCAACCGTGCGCAGCAACGACTGATCGCGCCCCGGCACCTTGATCTCGACACGTCCGCAACCGTCCTCGGTGAACCGCGCAATCGGATCGAAAATCAGACTGTGATTGTTCGCTTCGATCACCAACTGGTCGATGGCGTAGTCGTGGCTTTCGCCGTCCGGCGAACTTTCGCAAACGTGCGTAGGATTGCGCCGAATCTTCAGTCCTACTTCGGTGACTGGCTGTAGCCAGGCTTCGATGCGGTGGTACAAGTCGTACACCTGAGCAGGCCAGCAATCGATTTCCAGCGCCGCATCAGCCTGGGTATGCCGTGTCTGCTTGAGTCTGGCGGCGAGTTCGTCTGCTTTACTCATGTCGGTTCCCTTGTTGGATGTCTGCCTGTTCAGCGTAGACCTTTGCACGGCGCAGGGCCTTGCCTTGCGTCATGCGCTTGCAATACAAGCGTGTCGAAATCAGCACTGGCCAAGCCTGGCCAACAACGAAAACCACGGACGCAGGCGTCCCAAGGAACGGGTCAATGAAAAAGCTGTTTACAATTCTGGCGCTGATCGCGCTGACGGCCGGTAGCATCGGCATGAGTTCGGCGCGTCAGCCGGCGTCGAACAAAGCGCAGGCGGAATCGGTGGCGGGGGTGTTCGACTACTACCTGCTGGCGCTGTCCTGGTCGCCGACTTTTTGTCTGTCGCACAAGGACGACGCGCAGTGCACCGGCAAGGGTTATGGTTTTGTCCTGCACGGTTTGTGGCCGCAATACGCCAAGGGCGGCTGGCCAGAATCCTGCCCACCGCTGACCAGGCTATCGGCGGCAGAAACCAGCAAGGGCCTGACGATGTACCCGACGAAAAAACTCCTTGATCACGAATGGTCCAAGCACGGTACCTGCAGCGGTCTCGGCGCGGAGGGCTATCTGGACAAGTCCGATCAGGCCCTCGGCGCAGTGAAGATTCCGCAGGCGTTACAGCCGTTCGGCTCGACGTCGTACTACTTCGAAGCGCAGGAAATTGTCGATCTGTTTCGCAAGGCCAATCCGGGCATTCCCGAAGATGGAATTGCGGTGGTTTGCAGCGGCCCGCAGCTGTCGGAAGTGCGGGTGTGCATGGACAAGGATTTGCAGTTCGGCGCGTGTGGCAAAGGGGTGAAGACGCAGTGCCGGGCGGGGGATATTCGGGTGCCGCCGGTACGGTGAACCATCCGTAATGAGCCAGGGAAAACAGGCGCTCCCGTGAGCGCCTGTTTTTTTGGCCTGAGGATTTGGAAATGTGAATATGAATACGAACCACGCTACTACTCAAACACCATGAACATCCCCACCGCCGACCTGCTCCGCGAAATCAACAAACCCGAATAAAGATCCTCGGGGGATTCAGGCATATCCCCCCGCATCCACCCCCAATTCCCCACGCAAAAACTCCACCAACCCCCGCTGCATCCCACTCAACACTCCCTCGCGGCTGACCAGCGCCAGTTCCGTCGGCGCCAACTCTGGCAGATCAGTACACACCTCATGCTCTGGCAATAGCGCCGAAACCGGCAGCACCGAAACCCCCAACCCGGACGCCACCGCCGCTTGGATCCCGGTCAGGCTGTGGCTGCCGAACGCCACTCGCCACGGTCGCTGCGCCACATCGAGCAGGCGAATCGCCCGTTGCCGGTACAGGCAGCCCTGCGGAAACAGCGCCAGCGGCAGCACACCGTCGCAGGTGTTGACCTCAGCGCCTTTGACCCACACCAGCCGCTCCGGCCAGGTAGCCCATGCCGGGCCGCTGTCGGGTTCGCGTTTGATCAGGGCAATGTCGATGTCGCCGGCGTCGAGGCGTTGGCGCAGGTCGAGGCTCATGCCGCTGATGGTTTCCAGGCGCGCTTGCGGATGGTTGCGGGTGAAACCGGCGAGGATCAGTGCCATGCGCCGGGCGTCGAAGTCTTCCGGCATGCCGATGCGCAGCACTTCAAGGTCGACGTCACTGGCCAGCGCTTGCGTGGCTTCGGCGGAGAGCGCCAGTAACCGGCGCGCATAGTGGATCAGCAGTTCGCCGTGTTCGGTGACCGCGACGTTCACTCCGGTGCGGTCGCGCAGGAGTAGCGGGTGGCCGACCAGATCTTCGAGTTTGCGCACCTGCTGGCTGACCGTCGATTGCGTGCGGTGCACACGTTCGGCGGCGCGGGTGAAGCTGCCTTCGTCGACTACGCAGACAAAGGTTTTCAGCAATTCCAGATCCAGCATGGCGGCGTTCCTGATAGTGGATTTGCGAATGACGATAGCGGATTTATTTAATTTCACACTATCACCGCACGCTCATAAGCTGAAATCCTCACTTTGGAGGAATCGACCGATGACTTTGAACAACACGCCGCGCCCGCACTGGCTGACCTTCGATTGCTACGGCACGCTGATTCAGTGGGATGAAGGACTGAAAGCCGTGGTCGAGAAAATGCTCAGCGACAAGGGCGAGCACGCAGTCGACGCCGCTAAGCTGATCGAAGTCTACGACCGTCACGAGCATCGTCTCGAACAAACACCGCCGCACCGTTCCTTTCGGGAACTGAGCACCCTCGGCCTGCAACTGGCGCTGGCACAGTTGGGCTTGCCGAGCCAGTCCGAGGACAGTCAGCGTCTGGCGGCGGCCATCCCGAACATGCCGCCATTTGCCGAAGTGGTCGACACCCTCGCGCTGCTCAAAGCCTTGGACTTCAAGCTGTGCATCGTCTCCAACACCGACGACGACATCATTGCCGGCAACGTTGCGCAGCTCGGCGGCCATATCGACCGGGTGATCACCGCGCAACAGGCCGGTGCCTACAAACCGGCGCCGCGCCTGTTCGACTACGCTCATGAGCAATTGGGCGTGTCCCGGGATGAAGTGGTGCACATCTGCGCCAGCCCCATGCTCGATCACACGGCGGCGCGGGACATGGGCTTTCGATGCGTGTGGATCGATCGCGGCACGGGTCGTCAGTTATTGCCGGACTATCGCCCCGACGCGATCCTCTCCAGCCTCGATCAAGTGCTGCCGCTGTTCAAATCCCTCGGCTGGACCTAAGGAGAATTGCCATGGCTCATATCTTGAGCGGCACTGGCAAAGCCAGACCAAGCGCAACGCTGCACCTGGACACCGAGGCGATCATCACCGCCCGCAACGAACTCGCTGCGTTCTTTCAACTGGCCGCGTTGCATGGTCTGGAGGAAGGCATCTGCAATCACTTTTCGGCGATGCTGCCGGGGCATGATGATCTGTTTCTGGTCAATCCATACGGCTACGCTTTTTCGGAAGTGACAGCGCAGAATCTGCTGGTCTGCGACTTCGTCGGCAATGTGGTCGATGGCGATGGCGAGCCCGAAGCGACCGCGTTCTACATCCACGCGCGCCTGCACAAACAACTGCCACGGGTAAAAGTCGCCTTCCATACGCACATGCCGCACGCCACCGCGTTGTGCCTGTTGCAAGGCCCGCCGCTGCTGTGGCTGGGGCAGACCGCGCTGAAGTTCTACGGACGGACGGCGGTGGACGAGGATTACAACGGCCTCGCACTGGACGCATCCGAAGGCGACCGCATCGCCAGCGTCATGGGCGACGCCGACATTCTCTTTCTGAAAAACCACGGGGTGATTGTCGCCGCGCCGACCATTGCCGAAGCCTGGGACGATCTGTATTACCTGGAACGCGCCGCGCAGGTGCAACTGCTGGCGATGGCCACTCAGCGCGAATTGAAACCGGTGCCTCATGCGATTGCGCAGCGCGCCTATGAACAGATGCGTGAAGGCGATGCGCAAAGTGCCCGCGAGCACCTGACCAGCGCGATGCGGCGGCTGGCCCTGCACAACTGATTAACCGTAAAGAAGCAATCGTAAATAAATCGACGAAAAGCGATCATCCAAACTCGCGACGCGCCGATAACTGGGCGGGAGGCGGGCGTTTGCCCGGTACATCCCGGTGGGCTACGCTCACACATACAAGGGTTTCGGGCTCGCGCCCCTGTCGTACCTGCCCAGGACATGCTTTTGCCAATCCCCATTCACGATCCGCATCAGGCCCCCGGCACGCTCAAACGGTTGCCGCTTCGCAAAGCGGCGGTGCTGTTTATCGTTGCGGTGAGCCTGTGCCTGTGCGGTCTGCTGTACCTGCAATTGGAGCAGTCGCGGCGTCAGGATCTGGCGGTGGCGAAAATGGCCTCGGGCAACCTGACCCGGGCCATGGCGCAGCAGGCCGAGGACACCGTGCGGGCAGCGGATCTGGTGATGACCAGCCTGGTCGACTGGATTCAGGACGATGGTTACGGGACGGCGCAGCAACCCCGGTTACAGCGGATTTTCGCCCGCCGCGCGCAGCAGCTCGATCAGTTGCACGGCATCTTTCTCTTCGATCGCGAAGGGCAGTGGATCATCACCTCGTTTGCCGATCTGCCTCGTGGCAATGGCGTGTCCGATCGCGACTATTTCAAGTTCCATCAGCAGAATGCGTCGACCGTTGCGCACATCGGCCCGGCGATTCGCAGCCGCGAAAACGGCGAATGGATCATCCCGATTTCCAGACGCGTGAACGACCAGCTCGGCAATTTTCAGGGCGTGCTGATGGCTGGCATCCGCATGTCGTACTTCGATCAGTTCTTCAAAAGCTTCAGCCTCGATGACAGCGGCATCATGTTTCTGGCGCTGACCGACGGCACCTTGCTGGCGCGACGGCCCTTTGATGAGTCGTTGATCAATACCTCGGTGGCCCACGGCGAGATCTATCAAACCCTGCTGCCGAATGCTAACGCTGGCACCGCGATGCTCAACTCCGTGGTCGACGGCGTGACCCGCTTGTACGGCTATAGACAGCTCGCCTCGTACCCGCTCGTGGTCTCTGCTGCGACGTCGCAAGACACGATTCTGCAGGGCTGGTATGACCGCGCATTTCAGTCCAGCGTGATTGTCGCGCTGGTGATTCTCGGGGTTGGCCTGTTCGGCTGGGTGTTCATTCATCAGGTGCGCGATGGCGAACGTATCGAGAAAAACCTGCGCAAGGCGCAACTGGCGCTGGAGCAGATCGCCACCCACGACAGCCTGACCGGGTTGGCCAATCGGCGCTTGTTCGAGCGCTCGCTGGACATTGAATTTGCCCGGGGCGCACGCCAGGTCAGCCCGGTCAGCCTGATCATGCTCGATATCGATTTCTTCAAGCGTTACAACGATGCTTACGGCCATGTCGCCGGCGATCAATGCCTGGCGCAGGTGGCGCGAGTGGTGAAGGCCTGCTGCCAGCGCAAGTCGGATCTGGCGGTACGTTACGGCGGCGAAGAATTTGCCGTGCTGCTGCCGGACACCGACATCAACGGCGCGCTGGCGATAGCCGGGCAGATTCGCCGTAGCGTGATCGACAAGCACATCATCCACAGCGGCTCGCCGACCGGTTATCTCACCGTGAGCCTGGGCTGTTATGCGTTTATTCCGCACGGCAACGACAGCCCGCAAGTGTTTATCCAGCGCGCGGACGCGGCGCTGTATCAGGCGAAAAATGCCGGGCGCAATCGCGCGGCGGTGTTTACAGCTGAAGAGGGTTTTGCCGAGCTGATGCGTTCGGATCGCTGATTCTTTCAATCAACAGAAATCAGAAGTGGGAGCGAGCCTGCTCGCGAATCGGTGTGTCAGCTTGCATCAAGGTTGGCTGACAGACCGCTTTCGCGAGCAGGCTCGCTCCCACATTGAGTCCTGATGTATGCAGGACTATCTGGGATGGCTCTTGTTCGTTCAGCCGCCCGTGCCACCGCCCGCACCACCCGTGCCGCCGCCGGCCGAGCCGGTGCCACCGCCCGCGCCGGAACCCGAACCGCTGGCGCCGCCATTGGTGCCCGTACCGGTGCCCATTCCCGAGCCAGTACCGGTGCCGGTGCCGTTATTGGTTCCGCCAGAACCGCTGCCACCCGATGGCGAGCCCGGGGTGTTGTCTGGCGGCATGGTCGAGCTGCTGGCGCCGCCGGACTTGGTGCCCGTCGCATCGGTGCTGTCATTGGCAGCGAAGCTGGCGGCGGACGCCGTGGCGAGCAGGCCGGCCAACAATAACGAAGTGAATTTGCGCGTCATCATGGTACGTCTCCTGATAAAGGGGATTACCTGATATTGGTCTTGCGCACTGAAACCTTGGTGCCCGTCGAGTGACGAGCGGTCAGTCGCCGCGCCAAGTGGCCTACCGTTCTTCTGCAATATTGGCTATTTGCCGAACCACCCCCGGGGACTAACGTAGCCACACATTCAATCGCTACCCCGGAGCCCACCATGCAACCTCGTGCCGATTTCTACACCGCTTCCCCTGATGCCATGAAAGCGATGATGGCGCTGGAAAATGCCGTCTCGAAACTGTCGCTGGAAAAGAGCCTGCTCGAACTGGTCAAGCTGCGCTCTTCGCAAATCAACGGCTGCGCATTCTGCATCGACATGCACACCGCCGACGCGATCAAGGACGGCGAAACCCCACGCCGCCTGTTCGCCGTAACGGCATGGCGGGAAGCGCCGTTCTTCAGCGAGCGTGAGCGTGCCGCGCTGCTGTGGACCGAGTCGCTGACACAACTGAGCCTGACCCACGCGCCGGACGAAGACTATGAAGTCGTCGCTGCGCAATTTTCGCCGAAGGAACTGGTTGACCTGACAGTGGCGATCAACACCATCAACGGCTGGAATCGCCTGGCGGTGGGCTTCCGCAAACTGCCGCAGGCCTGAGGCATTCACGCTTTTCCTTTGTGGGAGCGAGCCTGCTCGCGAAGGCGACGTGTCAGTCACCATCATCGTTGCTGACATACCGCATTCGCGAGCAGGCTCGCTCCCACAGGGACCTGCTCAATGCCCATCGGAGCTCGGCGTCGTCGGTGGTTGCACCTTGCGCATCAAGAACACCATCACAGCGTGCATTGCTTTGTATTAATACGAAGCATTACTATTCACGCCCCTTTCTCACCACGCCGCCCATCCCCCATGCGCTCCCGCAGATCCGGCTTTTTCGAGCATTACGAAGAGTTGATCGGCACCTGGACTCGGCGCCTGCGCAATCGCGCGCAGGCCGAGGATCTGGCGCACGACACCTTTGTGCGGGTGCTCGAGGCAGATTCGGCGGCGGTGCAGCAGCCCCGCGCGTATCTGCATCAGACCGCGCGCAATATCGCGGTCGATGGTTATCGGCGGGAGGACCGCCGGGGCGTCATGGAGTCGGAGGCGGTCGAGGACACTGCGTCGTCGGCGGGCGATCCGGAGCATTACATGCGCGCGATCCAGTTGGCCGATTCCATCGAACGCGCGCTCACCGAGCTGCCGCTCAACTGCCGCAAGATCTTTGTCTGGCAGAAGATCGAAGGCCTGACGCAGGCAGAAATCGCCGAACGCCTGGGGCTGTCCAAGAACATGGTCGAAAAGTATATGATCCGCACCCTGCGGCATCTGCGTGAGCGACTGGATGGCTTGCAGTCATGAGCGTTCGCACCTTTTCATTCTCAGCCGGACAGGACATTCCATGATGGAAACGGGTGATTGCGCCTGTGGGCAAACGGCGGTCCGGGAAGAGGCGGCGGCCTGGTTCGTGCGTCTGCAGGAGCCGAATGTCAGCGTCGAGCAACGGCAGCGCTTCGACGCCTGGCTGAACGAGCATCCGCAGCACCGTGAAGAATTCCAGTTGCTGCAAGGCTTGTGGACGGCGGCTGATCTGCTGCCGACGTCGCGTCTTCAGGCGCTTGCGCAAACTCCCCGCCGCGAACGTCGGCCGTTGCTGCGTTATGCCGTGGCCGCGAGTGTTCTGGCCGTGGCGCTGGGGCTTGGCCTGTTCAGTGGTTTGAATCATCCGGGCGCTTACCGCGCTGAATTCGCCACGGCGCCGGGCGAGCGCAAGCATGTGGCGTTGCCGGACGGTTCTGTAATCGATCTGAACAGTCGCAGCCGCTTGCAGGTGCGTTATGAGAAGGATCGACGGCTGATCGAATTGAGCGCGGGCGAGGCGATGTTCAGTGTTGAACACGACGCCTCGCGTCCGTTTATTGTCGAAGCCGGCAGCGGCAAGGTCACAGTCACCGGTACGCGTTTCGATGTGCGCCGCGATGCCACGCAGACCCGCGTGGCGGTGGAGCAGGGCACGGTGAAGGTGCAGGGAAGTGCTGCCCCGGACAACCAATTCATCAACCTCACCGCAGGCCTCGGCACGGCGGTCGATGCCCAGGGCAAGGTCCTGCCGGCCTACGCGGTCAACCCGGCGGAACTGACCGCATGGCGTAACGGCAAACTGGTGTTCAACAACGCCAGCCTCGGCGAAGTAGCGGCGGAAGTATCGCGCTATCGCGACAAACCGCTGACCGTATCCCAGCCGAACGTGGCCAGCCTGCGCCTGACCAGCGTGTTCAAATCCGACGACACCGACGCCTTGCTCAAAGCCTTGCCGAGCATCCTGCCGGTGACGGTGCGCACCCTTGCCGATGGCAGTCAGGAAATAATTTCCAGATAGCATTCAGGTTTTTTTTCAGTTCATCGTCTTCCTGTTCAACTGCAACTGGTTTGCATTAACAGCCGCACACTCTTGCGATCCACAGGACTGCGTACGACGTGAACATCACCACAACCCACAATAAAAAATCCCCTTGGTTGCCACTAGCTCTGGCGCTGGCGGTCAGCGCAGCGATGCCGTTGGCGTTTGCCGCTGAAGCCATTCATATCCGCGCGCAACCGCTGGGCCAGGCCTTGAGCGAGCTGGGCCAGCAAACCTCGCTGCAGGTGTTTTTCAGCCCTGAGCTGGTGGCCGGCAAACAGGCGCCAGCGGTCGACGGCGACCTTTCGCCGGAGCAGGCGCTGCGCCAGTTGTTGCAGGGCAGCGGTCTCGATTATCAGATCAACGAAGGCTCGGTGACGCTCGCTCCAGCCGCCACCTCCGCAGCCAGCAACGGCCCGCTGGAGCTCGGCGTGACCGACATCAAAGTGGTCGGCGACTGGCTCGGTGACGCGGACGCTGCGGTGGTGCAGAACCACCCCGGCGCACGCACGGTGATTCGCCGCGAAGCGATGGTCGAGCAGGGCGCGATGAACGTCAGCGACGTGCTCAAACGCGTGCCTGGCGTGCAGGTGCAGGACTCCAATGGCACCGGCGGCAGTGATATTTCCCTCAACGTCGGCGTACGCGGTCTGACTTCGCGCCTGTCGCCACGCTCGACCGTGCTGATCGACGGCGTACCTGCCGCGTTTGCTCCGTACGGCCAGCCGCAACTGTCGATGGCGCCGATTTCCTCGGGCAACCTCGACAGCATCGACGTGGTGCGTGGCGCCGGTTCCGTGCGCTACGGGCCACAGAACGTCGGCGGCGTGATCAACTTCGTGACCCGCGCGATCCCGGAGAAAACCACCGGCGAAATCGGCACAACGCTGGAAACCACTCAGTACGGCGGCTGGAAACACATCGACACCGCATTCCTCGGAGGCACCGCCGACAACGGCATGGGCGTCGCGCTGCTGTACTCCGGCGTCAACGGCCACGGCTATCGCGAGCGCAACAACGGCAACGACATCGACGACGTGCTGCTCAAGACGCACTGGGCGCCGACCGATCAGGACGATTTCAGTCTCAATTTCCACTATTACGACGCCAGCGCCGACATGCCCGGCGGTCTGACCCAGCGTCAGTACGACGACAAACCGTACGAATCGGTGCGTGACTACGACCAGTTCACAGGCCGACGCAAGGACGTGTCGTTCAAGTGGATTCGCCAGATCGACGAGCGCACCCAGGCCGAAATCCTCACCTACTACACCGACAGCTTTCGCGGCAGTACCATCGCCGCGCGCGATCAGCGCACCCTCAGCTCGTACCCGCGTTCCTACTACACCCTCGGCATCGAACCGCGCGTGTCGCGGGTGTTCGATGTCGGCCCAACCACCCAGGAAGTCAGCGTCGGTTATCGCTATCTGAAAGAGGCCATGCACGAAGAATCGAGCCGTCTGGCGCTGGTCAACAATCAGCCGGTGGTCACGCCGACCTCCGACGGCCATGTGTTCCAGGATCGCACCGGTGGCACCGAGGCCAATTCGGTGTATGTCGACAACAAGATCGACGTCGGCAACTGGACCATCACCCCGGGCATTCGCTTCGAACACATCAGCACCGATTGGCATGATCGCGCTGTCCTCGACACCGCTGGCCGGCCGGTACCGGAGAAAAACCGCAGCATCGAAAGCAACGAACCGCTGCCAGCGCTGAGCGTGATGTATCACCTGTCCGATGCCTGGAAACTGTTCGCCAACTACGAAACCTCGTTCGGCAGCCTGCAATATTTCCAGCTCGGCCAGGGCGGTTCGGGTGACAGCACCGCCAACGGTCTGGAGCCGGAAAAGGCCAAGACCTACGAGATCGGCACGCGCTACAACGATGATGTCTGGGGCGGCGAGGTGACGCTGTTCTACATCGACTTCGATGACGAACTGCAATACATCAGCAACGACGTCGGCTGGACCAACCTCGGCGCGACCAAGCACCAGGGCATCGAAGCCTCGGCGCACTACGACATGGCGGCCCTCGATCCGCGCCTCGATGGTTTGACTGCCAACGCCGGTTTCACCTACACCCGCGCCACCTATGAAGGCGAGATCCCCGGCTTCAAGGGCCGCGATCTGCCGTTCTATTCGCGGCAGGTGGCCACGGTCGGATTGCGGTACGAGATCAACCGCTGGACGTACAACATCGATGGCTTCGCCCAATCGAAACAGCGTTCGCCGGGCACCGGTGTGAATGCGGATGGCAGCTTCAATGGCAACTACATCACTAAAGGCACGGCGGACGGGCAGTACGGCGACATCCCGGGTTACGTGACCTGGAACGTGCGCGGCGGCTACGACTTTGGTCCGCAGGTGTCGAACCTCAAGCTCGGTGCCGGGGTGAAGAACGTCTTCGACAAGCAATACTTCACCCGCTCCAGCGACAACAACTCGGGGATGTATGTCGGCGCACCGCGCACGTTCTTCGTGCAGGCCAGCGTCGGTTTCTAAGGCGCTGTTTTGGCTGAACCGGTTTCACACGGCTCAGCCACAACAGGCCTGAAGCTATTGAGGAATCAGAAAGTCGATGGTCGGTCCGGGATTCCCAGCCAGGTCTGCGCCTTTGAGGCAGACGTTCTGCTGGCCATTGGCAACGGAAACATGGAACACGCCCGTGGAGGGCGGTACGCGCTGGAATCCCTGCCCGTCATTGCAGTTGACGCTCCCGGGCTGCCCGGACTTGTATTGAAATTGCAAGGGATCCAGATCCGGTGAGACCGAAAAAACCCTGACATCGTAGTCATCGTCACCCACCCATTCGATTTTATAGGCCGGCGCCAACGGCGCTGGTGCTTCCAGCAACCACCGCCAATAGATGCTGGGGGTTTTTCCATCCGATTGTTTTGGCACGTCCGTAGGCCGCTGTTGGCCAATCAGGCAGAGAAAATATAGCCCCGCACCTTCTTTGAGTTCATGGCTCAACTGATTCTCGGAACCAGGGCGAGCGGTTTGTACCTGGCTATACCCAGCAAGCGACTGGCATTCGTCCAGCGTGCGCGTATAGCGATAGCGGTAGTAGGGAGCGCTCAATGCGAAGGTTTGCAGCCAATGCCATGGCACGACTTGTCCGTGCTCGTCACGCTCGACTCTGATGTAATCGCTGTTTTGCGATGATGTTGGAAAAGACCATGCCGCTCCCAGCGGGCAGTCACCCGGACGCGGGTCGAAACGTCCCTTGGTGAAGCAAGCATCCAGACCTTCGGTTGTGGAGGCGTAGTTGGTGGCAGTTCGCTTGTTGACCTGCCCGGCAATGACTTCGCAGGGGGCGCCCTTGTCACATCGATTACGGTCACTTCCGCGCGTGGTAGTGCCCAACACACCCACGACTTCATTGGTATAACGCGCAAGCAATGGTGAGCCGGATAATCCACTGACAACATCGAGGCAACGGTTGCTCGATTGTCCTACCCATCGCCAAGGGCCTTCGATGACCGCTGCCGAATGTTCCTGTTTGCATGCCATTCGCTGAATGAAGCCGTTCACGGGCGCGCCGGTGATCAAAATGTTTTCTTCAGCGGGCAAGGGGGCATGCGCCAGTTTCAGAGGCTCGATACCGTCGCTGATCAACTGTTCCAGAGAGGTGGCAAGTTCAACGATAGAGATGTCTTGGCCACGTAGCGTGCTCCAGCCAATCCGGCCTACCGCATATGAGCGACTGTGCGGTTGCGTGTCGAAAAAATAATTGAACGTCACCCGACCCTTTGCAGGCTGATTGACGATGACCTCGTTATTGCCTATCTCCGGATGTGTGCAGTGTCCGGAGGTCAGTACATAAGCCGGATTCGACACAGTACCGGGTTCTCGTGTGTCAATGAGTGTACCGGAGCAGGTCATGCCGCCTTCAACTTCGACACGGCCAATGGCTTGCCAATGCGCATAACGTCCGTTGGCATTGGCCAGTCGCTCAGCGGGAGCAAAGTTGGCTGCGCCTTCGCCCCAGTCGTATCGATTGACGGAGGCGCATCCCTGGAGAAGAGCGATAAGTGCAACAGCCGATCCAATTCGAATGTTCATGACAGATTTCCATTTCCGCGGGGCTGGAAATCACCATGATTCAAAGGGTCAAAGCCTGTCTAGTGTCAAACCTGACAGGTGTCGCGCTAATCTTCATACTTTCAATGTCTTACCGCCGATGGCCACCGCGACCAACAGCACCGCCATCAGGCCAAAGGCAAAACTCAGGCTGCTGGCATGGGCGACGAAACCGATCACCGCCGGCCCGGCGAGAATCCCGGCATAACCGAGGGTGGTAATCGCCGGCACCGCGATGCTTTCCGGCATCACCGTTTGCTTGCCCACTGCCGTGTACAGCACCGGCACGATGTTCGAGCAACCGGCGCCGACCAGCGCATACCCGAGCAGTGCCGCTTGCCAGCTCGGCGCGAAGGTGGCGAGAAACAACCCCGCCGCCGCCAACAGCCCGCCGAACAGAATGATCCGCGTGGCACCCAGCTTGCGCACGATGCGGTCACCGAGCAGACGGCCGACGGTCATGGTCAGGGCAAACGCCGCGTAACCCATTCCCGCGTAAGCCGTGTCGATCCCGCGTTCCTGAGCGAGGAACACTGCGCTCCAGTCCAGCGCCGCGCCTTCGGTGAGGAACACGATGAAGCACATGCCGCCGATGAACAGCACGATGCCATGGGGAATGGCGAACGCCGGGCCGGAGCTTTCGCTGCCGTAGGGCAACATGTGCGGCACGCACTTGAGCAAGGCGCCGATCAGCAACACGACGACGACCAGCATCGCTGCCAGCGGTGTCAGCCCGAGGCCGAGCAGGGCGCTGACGCCCGCCGCACCAACAATGCCGCCGAGGCTGAACAGGCCGTGGAACCCCGACATCATGTGCTTGCCGCTGGCGCGCTCGACGATCACTGCTTGCAGGTTCACCGTCGAATCCACCGTGCCGAGGCCGGCACCGAACATGAACAGCGTGGCGATCAGCGCCG
Source organism: Pseudomonas sp. CCNWLW23 (assembly GCF_037095675.1). Classification (NCBI taxonomy): domain Bacteria; kingdom Pseudomonadati; phylum Pseudomonadota; class Gammaproteobacteria; order Pseudomonadales; family Pseudomonadaceae; genus Pseudomonas; species Pseudomonas sp. CCNWLW23. The sequence goes on from NZ_JBAWKM010000016.1 coordinate 118,114, forward strand.
GGATCGACGACACCGTCGCCAGCAACGGCAGCGCCGCGCAGATCAGCAAGGTGCCGCCGGTGGCCACACGTCGGCAACCGAAGCGCGTGGCGAGGATCCCCGCCAGCGGCATCGCCAGAATCGAGCCGACGCCCAGGCACAGCAGCAATAACCCCAGCGTGCCCTCATCCAGCCCGGCCCGCGCCTTGGCGTACGGCACCAGCGGCGCCCACGCGGCGATGCCGAGGCCGGCAATGAAAAAGGCAACGCGCGTGGACATCTGTTGCAGACGTCCGGGGACGAAGGTGTCTTGGGGGTTGAGGCTGGTCATATCGATCCTTGGCAAAAAAACAACTGCATCCCGAGTGACATTCTGACGGCGTTGAGGTTCGATCTCAGGCCTTTCGGGGCATAACGGTGAACATCCTACCCTGTGGGAGCGAGCCTGCTCGCGAAAGCGGTGGGTCAAATATGGAATTGTCGACTGACGCACCGCCTTCGCGAGCAGGCTCGCTCCCACACTGGTTTGCGGTTTACAGTCGGATTTTCGCCAGCATGGAATACGGGAACAAGGCATGACGAAGTTCTACGACGCACGCGGCAATATCTACGGAGTGGTCTCGCCCCAAGCCTTGCGCGAAGCCGGAATCGTTTTGCCAGCGAGGGCCGCAGAGTGCGCCGTATCCAGGCAGCAATGGAGCGAGGCCGCCATCGCCTTGTGCTGTCACTGGCCCGAAGGCCAACGCCCGGCCAACAGCAAACCCCACCGCAGCGACGGCCTGCTGATCGGCCCGTTCCAGGCATCTGCGCCGTTCGATGTACTGATCGTCAACACCGACGGCAGCCTCGCCGAGCGCAGCGGTAACGGCCTGACGATTTTTTCTCAGGCATTGACCGAACAAGGCTTGATGGCGGAGCAGGGCGCCGTGTTGCGCGTTCATCATGACAAGGGCGAAGCGCTGGAAACCGCGGTGACACCGGCCGAAGTCCAAGGCGTGCGCGGTTTCTGGCTCGACCTCGGTCAGCCTGGCTTCGGCCCGGAGGCTGTGGGTGCGCAGACGGTTGCAAACGTTCAGTTCAACAATCGCGACGTCAGCCATGTCCAGCCCCTGGCGGAACTCGATCCTGACTGGAGCCACAGCCAATTCGTCCGTATCGGCAATCCGCACTGTGTAACGCTGCTCAGCGATGCAAGCGCTTTGCCGAGCAACGAACAGATGGGTGAATCACCGCTGAACGAGAGGCTGACGGCAATTGCCTATGCCATGCCCAACGGTGCCGGTAATCCCTGCCCGGCGGGCGTCAATCTGCAATGGGCCGCGCTGACGTCGCCGCAGCAAATCCTCGCCCGGGTATTCGAACGTGGTGAGGGACCTACCGCGTCATCTGGCACCAGTGCCAGCGCAGTGGCGTGTGCGGCGTGGCGGGTGGGTTGGGTCGAGGCAGGGGAGGTGCGGGTGGTCATGCCGGGTGGCACCGCACCGGTTTTGCTTGAGGTTTCGCAAGGGGAGTTGCTGCGCGTCAGATTGTTTGGCACGGCGCGGTTGGCGGGTTGATTCGACCGACGCCATCGCTGGCAAGCCAGGCTCCCACAGGTTTTGCATGAGGGCCCAATCATGTGCTCAACACAAAACCTGTGGGAGCCTGGCTTGCCAGCGATGAGGCCATCAGCCCCAGCGCAATCTCAACTGAACTCCACCACCGGCATCTGCCGCTTCATCAACACCTTGCCGCCGCGAATCGAATACAGCGGCAGGCCTTGGCTGCGGATCACTTCGTAATCACTGTCTGCCGAGAGAATCAGCAGGTTCGCCGGGCGGCCCTGTTCCAGTCCGTAGCGCTCGCCCAGGTGCATGGCTTTGGCGCTGTTGTCGGTGACCAGATCTAGCGCACTTTGCAGGTTGCGATAACCGAGCATGTGGCAGATGTGCAGACCGGCTTCGAGCACGCGCAGGATGTTGCCGTTACCCAGCGGATACCACGGGTCGACGATCGAGTCCTGGCCGAAACACACGTTCATGCCGGCTTCGAGCAGTTCATTGACGCGGGTCACGCCCCGGCGTTTGGGGAAGTTGTCGAAGCGCCCTTGCAGATGAATGCTTTCGGTCGGGCAGGAAACAAAACTGATCCCGGAATGGCCGAGCAGGCGGAACAGTTTGGCGCAGTAGGCGTTGTCATAAGAGCCCATCGCCGTGGTGTGGCTGGCGGTGACGCGGGCGCCCATGTCGCGGCTGCGCGCTTCTTCGGCAAGCACTTCAAGGAAGCGTGAATGCGGATCGTCGGTCTCGTCGCAATGCACATCGACCAGGCAGCCGGTGCGCTCGGCCAGGTCCATCAGGAACTTCACCGAGCTGACGCCCTGATCGCGGGTGTATTCGAAATGCGGAATGCCGCCGACCACGTCGGCGCCCATGCGGATTGCTTCTTCCATCAACTCGCGCCCGTTGCGGAACGACTCGATGCCTTCCTGCGGGAACGCGACGATTTGCAGGTCGATCAGGTGACGACTTTCCTCGCGCACTTCGAGCATGGCCTTGAGCGCGGTGAGTTGCGGGTCGGTGACGTCAACGTGGGTGCGCACGTGCTGAATGCCGTGGGCGGCCAAGGCCTGAATGGTCTTCTTGGCGCGGGTCTTGGTGTCTTCTTCGGTGATGGTGACCTTGCGCTCGCCCCAGCATTCGATGCCCTCGAACAGCGTGCCGCTCATGTTCCAGCGCGGCTCGCCCGCAGTGAGGGTGGCGTCGAGGTGGATGTGCGGCTCGACGAAGGGCGGCACCACCAGATTGCCGCCGGCATCGAGGTCATCCGCGCCGAGGGTCGGCGCTTCGGTCTGACGGGCGATGCTGTGGATCAGGCCGTCTTCAAGGTGCAATTCGTGCAGGCCTTCCTGGTTGCGCAGGCGGGCGTTGATGATGTGCATCAGGCGAATCCTTTTTATAGGTCTTGTAGTGGTGCGCTGATGCGACGGGCGCCGAGCACACCGGTGACGATGACATACGTTAGCGCGGCAGCGGCAATGCCTACCAGCGGCGCGACCCAGGGCGAGCTGAACGCAGCGACGGTGCCCACCCCGTAGGCCCCGAGCCCCGGCCAGTTGAACGCCGGCAACCGTGCGTCGGCCAGGCGCGGATAGTGCCCGCGCCAGCGGTAGAAGAAGTCAGCCATGATCACCCCGCCAATCGGCGGAATAACCGTGCCGAGCAGGATCAGATACGGCACCAGCATGTCGTACATGCCCAGCAGGGCGAGCAGAGTGCCGATCACCGCGCCACCGAGGGTCACGGTCTTGCGCCGCCCGGTGCGCAGCAGGTTGCAGCCGGCGACGGCGAAGTTGTAGATGGTGTTGTCCTGAGTGCTCCAGATGTTCAGCAACAGCATGGCCATCGCGGCCATGGCGAAGCCCTGCAACAGCAGCACTTCAACCACATCCGGCTGTTGATAGACGATCGCGCCGTACGCGCCGATCAGCACCATCAGGCCGTTGCCGATGAAAAAACCGATCAGGCTGGCCAGCACTGCCACTTTTGCCGAGCGCGAAAATCGCGTCCAGTTGGTGGCTTGCGTTGCGCCGCTGACGAAGGTGCCGAACACCAGCGTGATCGCCGTCGACCAGTCCAGCGAACCGGTCGGCACCACGCTGAGCAAGCCTTCGAAACCGCCGACTTTCACGGTCGCTGCCCACATCGACAGCATCAGCAGCAACATCATCGCCGGCACCGCGATGTACGAGAGAATCTCCAGTCCGCGATAGCCGATGTACGCCGTAGCGCAGAAGCCCAGACCGAACAGCACCATCAGGACCAGCACGGTGGTTTCATCGAGATTGAAATACTTGCCGATCACCACCGCTGCCGTCGCTGTTCCCCAGGCGTACCAGCCGATCTGGGTGAAACCGAGGATCAGGTCGCTGAGCTTGCTGCCGACTTCGCCAAAACAGAAACGGCCCATCAGCACCGAATTGAGGCCGCTCTTGAAGGCGATGTAACCCAGCCCTGCTGCGTACAGACCGAGCAGCAGGTTGCCGACAATGATCACCGCCATCATCTCGGCGAAACCGAACGCGACCCCGAGCTTGCCGCCGGCAAACATGGTCGCGGTGAAAAACGTGAAGCCCAGTAACACCATCGCCGTCGAGGCCAGGCCTTTGCGCGCGTGCATGGGGACTTCACTGAGCGGGTAATCGTTGCCGGAGGCGTTCTGCGTCATGGGGCAGTCCTTGCTGGAAGGGGAAGACGCAGAAGGGTTGCAGCGGTCGTGCCAAGCGCGGTCGGGCCGGGTATGTATAGACGACACGGCGAAGTCAGGCGCGAAAACGGTGCACCCGAACACACCGAAGCCCAATGTAGGAGCTGCCGAAGGCTGCGATCTGATCGTTCCCACGCAGAGCGTCTGATCGTTCCCACGCTCTGCGTGGGAATGCAGCCCAGGACGCTCCGCGTCCCATTCCAAAGCCGAACGCGGAGCGTCCGTTGAGGCATTCCCACGCAGAGCGTGGGAACGATCGGTGTCAGGGGGAATAATGTTGGGTCAGAAGAAGCGCATGAGGGCAGCGGCGATGGCTTTGGCAGGAGATCTTTGTTGCTATTCGCCGCGATAAATGCAGCCGCTGGTGCACGTCTCATGAATGCGGATCGCGCTGAGTTCCGGCAGCAAAGGCTTCATCTCATTCCAGATGAATTTGGCCAGCACTTCGCTGGTCGGGTTTTCCAGGCCGGGAATATCGTTCAGGTAGTTGTGGTCGAGACGCTCATACAGCGGCTTGAAAATCGCTTTGATCTCGGAGAAATCGCGAATCCAGCCAGTGTGCGGGTCGAGGTCGCCGCTCAGGTGCAGCGCGACCTTGAACGAGTGGCCGTGCAGGCGTCCGCACTTGTGGCCGTCCGGGACGTGCGGCAGGCGGTGGGCGGATTCGAAAGTAAACTCTTTGAAGATTTCCACGGTATTTTCGGCTCTGTTCAGATGGCGTTCGCCGCAGCGATTCGGGCAGGCGGCGAGTTTATCAGCTTGTCTTTGGCCGTGCTGACTAAAGGGTCAGCAAGCGCTCGGCGAGGCGACCGTTGGCCGTCAGTTCGAGAAATTCGTCGCCCAGTCGGCGGCTCTCGTCCATCGCCGTGTGCCAGTATTTCTGCCGGCTCGGCGCATCGCCCATAAAGCGTTTGAAGTCGTTACGGTCGGGCAGTTTGCCGTAGGGCAGGCGCGCCAGATATTCCTTCGACGGCGCGACCAGCAGCACATCTTGCAAACGCTGCACCGAAGCGCGGCGCCAGGGCAGAGTCTTGTCGAACCAGCCGGGAATCACCCGATCGGTGAAGTGCGGATAGAGCACGATACCGTCGCCGCTGTAGGGCAGGTCGAGATGGTAGTCGAGCAAACCGCCGTCGCGGAACGTACCCGCGCCGGCGCCGGGCAAGTCGCGTACGCCTTCCATGACCATCGGGATCGATCCGGAAGCGAGCAGGGCTTGGCGCAGGTTACCGGTGTTGAGGGCAACGAAGCGCGAGGGGAAATCGGTCAAGGCATCAAGCGGCGGGGCCAGGCGCGGATCGTGGATGATCAGCCGTTCGAAGTGCCGCGACAGCCGCGCACGACCGCGCAGGTTGTCGGCGATCACCGAACCCAGCGCCAGACCGAGGCGCCCGCGATGGTCTTCGGCGAGGCGGCCCTGGCTCTTCACCACCATGATGTTCAAGCGGTAATCGGCGTTCTCGAGGATGCTCGCATCGCGGCCGTCGAGCAGATCATTGAGCATGCGCTGCGAGCTCTGGCTGATCTCGGCCATGCTCACGCCTTTGTTGAAATGCTGCTCGGCGTAGAGCTGGCCGAGGCGGCGAATGCCTTCGGCGGCGTCCGGCAGGCAGGCGCTGGCGAAGCGCCAGGAACCCACCGAGGCGCCGATCAGCGAACGCTCACGCGGCGCACTCGGCAGCCACTCGCCGAACAACGCCAGATCGAGCCCCTGAATCCCCAACGCCTTTGGCCCACCGGCCGCACCGGGCAGGGTGCCGACGTCCGCGGCGTGCAGCCCCTGCGCACGAATCCGCGCCATGGCCCGCGGGCCGGCCTTGAGGGTGAGGGCGGGGAACTTGATGTGGATGGCGGTCATACCGGTCTCGATCGTTAGCAAGCTGGCGATTATAAGCACATGTTGCAGGCCCATGCAGGAGTGAGCCTGTCCCACAACGGGGCAGACGCAAAACCAGTGTGGGAGCGAGCCTGCTCGCGAAAGCGGCGGGTCAGAAACATCGTTACAGCTGACACTCCGTCTTCGCGAGCAGGCTCGCTCCCACAGGGGACCTTGCCAGCAATGGGGCACAATGATGGCCATTCAGTTTCAGTTAAGTTGATCCCGCTATGGTGCCCACCGTAAGCAACATATAAGAATTCGGAGACACCCATGAAAACCCTGACTGCCCTGACCACTGCCTTGATCCTCGGCCTTGGCGCCCACACTGCGCTGGCGCGCGATCTCGGGCCTGACGAAGCGCTTCGTTTGCGCGACGCTGGTACTATCGTCTCCTTCGAGAAGCTCAACGCCATCGCGCTGGAAAAACACCCCGGTTCGGAAATCACCGAAACCGAGCTGGAGGAAGAGTACGGCAAGTTCATTTACCAGATCGAACTGCGCGACCCGAAAGGGCTGAAGTGGGATCTGGAGTTGAACGCGGTCGATGGTGAAGTGCTCAGGGATCATCAGGATACGTAATGAAGCTGAATAGTCGCGCCACCCGCCTGACGGCGCTGGCGCTGGTGTTGTTGTGCAGCACGGCCATGGCTCGCGACCTCGATCAGGACGAGGCGCTGGCCCTGCGTCGCGATGGCGTGATCCTGCCGCTGGAGCAAGTGCTGCAGCAGGCCATGGATCGCTACCCCGGCGCCAAACTGCTGGAAGTCGAGCTGGAAGAAAAACACGACGTGTACATTTACGAAGTCGAATTGCTGACGGTCGAAGGCGTGGCGCGCGAGCTGCACCTGAAGGCCGATACCGGCGAGTTAGTCAAAGACAAGGAAGATTGATCAATGCGTTTGCTTCTGGTGGAAGACCACGTACCGCTGGCCGACGAATTGCTCGCCGGCCTGCAACGCCAAGGCTACGCGGTGGATTGGCTGGCCGATGGTCGTGACGCGGTGTATCAGGGCAGCAGCGAGCCCTATGACCTGATCATCCTCGACCTCGGCCTGCCCGGCGTGCCGGGGCTGGACGTGTTGGCGCAGTGGCGCGCCGCCGGCCTGGCGATTCCGGTGCTGATCCTCACCGCGCGTGATTCCTGGGCCGAGCGCATCGAAGGGCTGAAGGCCGGCGCTGACGATTACCTGACCAAACCGTTCCATCCGGAAGAGCTGTACCTGCGCATTCAGTCACTGTTGCGCCGCTCCAAGGGCCAGGCCAACCAGCCGACTTTGCAAGCCGCCGGCCTGCATCTGGACGAAGGTCGCCAGTGCGTGGTTCGCGACGGCGCCGACATTCAGCTGACCGCCGCTGAATTCCGTCTGCTGCGCTATTTCATGCTGCACCCCGAACAGATCCTCTCGAAAAGCCACCTCGCCGAACACCTCTACGACGGTGAGACCGAGCGCGACTCCAATGTCCTCGAAGTCCACGTCAATCACCTGCGGCGCAAGCTCGGCAAAAGCGTGATCGAAACCCGTCGCGGTCAGGGTTACCTGTTCGGCGGGCAAGCTTCATGAGATCAATCCAGCGCCGTTTGAGCCTGGGTTTGATCAGTGTGATGGTGATCGTCGGTCTGGTACTGGCGCAAACCAGCCTGTGGTTGTTCGAAGTCGGTTTGCAGCGCTACCTCGAAGCCGGCCTGCGCAACGACAGCGAAAGCCTGCTGGTGGCGCTGGTGCGCGGCCCGCAAGGTTTGCAATTGGATGAGCGGCATCTCTCGCCGGCCTATCAGCGGCCGTTTTCCGGGCATTACTTTCGCATCGATTTTTCCGACAGCCACTGGCGTTCGCGCTCGCTGTGGGATCAGGAACTGCCGCTGCTGCAACACCCGGGGCTGCACAGCAACCTGCAACTGGGCCCGGGCGGGCAACGCTTGCTGATACTGCGCTCGGACTATCGGCGCCTGGGTCAGTCGATCTCGATCAGCGTCGCCCAGGATTACACGCCGGTCAGCGACAGTTTCCAGCGCATGCGCCAGATCGGCCTCGGCCTGGGGCTGGCGGCGTTGCTGCTGATCCTGTTCCTGCAACGCCTGACCGTACGCCGCGCGCTGAAACCGCTGGAACGCGCGCGCGAGCAGATCGCTCAGTTGCAACAGGGCCAGCGCTCGCAACTCGACGATCAGGTGCCGGTGGAACTGGAGCCGCTGGTGGCGCAGATCAACCACTTGCTCGCCCACACCGAAGACAGCCTCAAGCGCTCGCGCAATGCCTTGGGCAACCTCGGCCACGCGCTGAAAACCCCGTTGGCGGTGCTGCTCAGCCTAGCCTCCAGCGACAAGCTCGATGACCATCCCGAGCTGCGCAGAATTCTCAAGGAGCAACTGGAGCAGGTGCAGCAGCGCTTGAATCGCGAACTCAATCGCGCGCGGTTATCCGGGGATGCGCTGCCCGGCGCGTTGTTCGATTGCGATGCCGAGCTGCCGGGGTTGCTGGCGACGCTGAACATGATTCACGGCGAGCATCTGGCCTTGAGCTACGTCGCACCGCCGGGTTTGCAACTGCCGTGGGACCGCGAGGACTTGCTCGAACTGCTCGGCAATCTGCTCGACAACGCCTGCAAATGGGCCGATGCCGAGGTGCGCTTGAGTGTGATCGAAAGGTCTGACGGCTTTGCCCTGAGCGTGGAAGATGACGGCCCGGGGATTCCCGAAGAGCAGCGCACTCAGGTGTTCAGCCGTGGCACGCGACTGGATGAGCAGACCCACGGGCATGGGCTCGGCCTTGGGATCGTGCGGGATATTGTCGATACCTGGGGTGGCTTGCTGGTGCTGGGCGAAAGCGAGTGGGGCGGGTTGAAAGTGGTGATTGAACTGCCTCGGCGGTGAGCCCTTGAAAAGCCCCTCACCCTAACCCTCTCCCAGAGGGAGAGGGGACTGATTGAGTTGTTCTTGAGAGATGCACCCACTTGAAATCCGAGTCGAACTCAGGACTTGAATGGCATGAAGATCGGCTCCCTTTCCCCGTCGCCCCCCTTGGGGGGAGAGGGCTGGGGTGAGGGGGGATTGCAACTGACACCTCGCACTTGTCAAACGCGAAACTGATCCATCAACCGCTGCTGCTGATTCGCCAGGCTGTTGAGTGACTGACTGACCCGCGCCGACTCGTTCGCCTGTCCGGACAGCGATTCGGTCACATCGCGAATCGTCGCCACGTTGTTATTGATCTCCTCAGCCACCGCGCTCTGCTCTTCGGCGGCGCTGGCGATTTGCAGGTTCATGTCGCTGATCACCGTCACCGCATCGCCGATCTGCCGCAACGCGGTCACGGCCTGGCCCACCTGCTCGACACTGCCCTGGGCCTGACGATGGCTGTTGCCCATCGAGCCGACCACTTCCTGCGTGCCGTTCTGCAGTTGCTCGATGACCTGGCGGGTTTCCTCCACCGACTCCTGAGTGCGGCGCGCAAGGTTGCGCACCTCATCCGCGACCACGGCAAAACCGCGTCCGGCTTCACCGGCGCGGGCGGCTTCGATGGCGGCGTTGAGCGCCAGGAGGTTGGTCTGCTCGGCGATGGCGCGGATGGTTTCCAGCACCGTGCCGATCTTCTCGCTGTTCGCAGCCAAGCCTTCGACCTGAACCATCGCTGCGCTCATGTCGGCGGCGAGGGTGTCGATGCTTGCGGTGGTGCGGTCGATCACGGTCAGGCCCTGACGGGTGGCGCGGTCGGCGTCCTTGGCAGCTTCGGCGGCCTGCGCGGCACTGCGCGCAACGTCTTGCGCGGTGGCGCTCATTTCGTGGGACGCGGTGGCGACCTGATCGACCTGGCGATATTGCTGCTCCATGCCGGCGCTGGTCTGAGTGGCGATGGCCGAGGACTGGTCAGCGGTGTTGCGCGCATCCTGCACCGAGCGCTTCACCTCGGCGATGATCGGCTGCAACTTGTCGAGGAACTTGTTGAACCAACCGGCCAACTGGCCAAGCTCGTCCTGCTTGTCGTAGGCCAGACGCCGGGTCAGGTCGCCTTCGCCGCTGGCGATGTCTTCAAGCATGTGCGCCACGCCGAGAATCGGTTTGGTCACGCTGCGCGCCATCAGCCACACCAGCAGCAGACCGATCAGCGCGGCGAGCAGGCCCAGGCTCAGTTCGATCAGTGTGCCCGAGGTATTGCTCGCATCCAGTTGCTGCTTGAGCGCTTCGGCGCGGCTGACCAGGACTTTCTCCGGCACATCGAGCAACACGCCCCACGCCGGGCCGTCGGGAATCGGCTGGAACGGCGACAGCACTTTCAACTGGCCGTTGCTGTGCAGGCTGCTCACGCCAGTGCTCGCGGCGAGCAAGCGCAGCAACTCGCTGCCGCTGGCCTGATCCACCGCATCCAGACGCTGGCTGAGTTTGCCGGCATCCGGGCTGTAACCGGCGAGCAGGCCGGCGGGGCTGACAATACTGACGGCGGTCTGCCCGTCATACAGCTTGCGGCTGGCGTTCTGGCTGATCGCTTGCAGGCTGTTGAGATTGATGTCGACCGACAGCGAGGCGATGACTTTGCCGTTGACCTGCAGCGGGAAGACGATGCTGGTCATCAGCACTTTGTGGCCGTCGATGACATAGAAGTACGGCTCGATCACACACGGTTTGAGCGTGGTGCGCGGGCAGGTGAACCAGGCGTTGGCGGCCTGACCGCTGGGGCCGGTGCTGGTGTCGCTCATGTCGCTTTCCGGTAGCGCCATCGAGGTGACTTTGCCCGGGGTCGGCTGCGACCAGTACAGGGCGAAACGGCCCTTGTCGTTGCTGCCCAGTTCAGCCTGATCGGCGAACAGTTCGTCCTTGCCGTCCAGTGCATTGGCTTCGAACACCAGCGACAGGCCGAGCAGGTCCGGGTTGGCTTGCAGCGCGGATTTGACCTGACGGGTCATGTCCTCGCGCAGATCGAAGGCATCGAGAAAACGCTTCTCGGCCTGCTCACGCAAAAACAGTACCTGCCGCGAGAAACCGTGGCCGTACTGATAGGCGTCCATGAATTGCTGACGAATGCCGGCGGCCTGCACTTCACCTTGCGACTCGATCCGCGCCTGCGCCGACTCGGTGAGCATCTCCATGCTCGAGGCCTTGACCAGCGCCGAGCTGTGTTCCATGCGATACAGCGAAAGACCGACCAACAGGGTCACGATACCGGCCAGGCAGAGGCCGGCGAGCAGGGTGATTTTCCATTGGATGGAAAGTTGTCTGAGCGACATGGAAAACATCCTTATCCGATAAATATCTGAGACTTTGCACTGTAGCGGCCGCGTTTCGGCTTTCTTTATGCCGTTTGCGCAATATGACCGATTGCCGCATGCGGGGCCTGTGGTCCTGTGCTCCTGTAGTCCTGTAGTCCTGTAGTCCTGTAGTCCTGTGGTCCTGTGGCGAGGGGATTTATCCCCGTTCGGCTGCGAAGCAGTCGTGACCCCTGCGTATTGATCGTTCCCACGCGCAGCAAAGGAATGCCTCAACGGACGCTCCGCGTTCGGCTCTGGAAGGGACGCGGAGCGTCCCGGGCTGCATTCCCACGCAGAGCGTGGGAACGATCAATCCCCTCACCACAGGGCTTTGACAGCGCCGCCACTCTGCGGCACAGTGCGCGCCCTCTAACAAGACCCTCTGTACACCTCCGCCGGCCAACCCCGGGCGGACTCATCCTGTCTGGCGGTGTGTTTCCACCCGCAGTGTTTTTTGAGGTAGTGAAATGAATGCAGTCATAGCAGCCGTCGGCGTCATGCTGATCCTCAGCCTGTCGCGCGTGCATGTGGTGATCGCGCTGATCGTCGGGGCGCTGGTCGGTGGCCTGACCGGCGGTCTGGGCATCGACGCAACACTCAAGGCGTTCAACAGCGGCCTGGGCGGCGGCGCGACCGTGGCGTTGTCATACGCCTTGCTCGGCGCGTTCGCCGTGGCGATTGCCAAATCCGGCCTGGCCCATGCGCTGGCCGACAAGGCCCTGGCCATGGTGGATCGGCAGCATGCAACCGGCGGCGGTAACGTCAAATGGCTGCTGATCGGCCTGCTGTGGGTGGTGGCGATTGCCTCGCAGAACATTCTGCCGATCCACATCGCCTTCATTCCGCTGCTGGTGCCGCCACTTCTATATGTACTGACCAAGCTGCAACTCGATCGCCGTTTGATCGCCTGCGTCATGACCTTTGGCCTGATCACCCCGTACATGTTTCTGCCGGTGGGCTTCGGCAACATTTTCCTCAACGAAATCCTGCTGGCCAACGTCGCCCGCAGCGGCGTCGACATCAGCGGTATCAATGTCACCCACGCCATGGGTATCCCGGCACTGGGCATGGTTTTCGGCCTGGCGATGGCGTTCATCAGCTACCGCAAGAAGCGCGTGTATGACCTGGCGAAGATCGAACAGGTCGAGCAGACGGCGGTGCACTACAACCCGCTGAGCCTGATGATCGCCGGTGTGGCCATTGCTTCGGCATTCGTGGTGCAGTTGCTGCTGGACTCGATGATTATCGGCGCTCTGGTCGGGTTCCTGATTTTCTCGGTGTCGGGCATCGTCAAATGGCGCGAGACCGATGATCTGTTCACCGAAGGCATGAAAATGATGGCGATGATCGGCTTCATCATGATCGCCGCCTCAGGTTTTGCCGAGGTGATGAAAGCCACCGGGCAGGTACAGACGCTGGTCGAATCGTCGGCGGCCTGGATCAATCACAGCAAAGGCGTCGGGGCTTTGTTGATGCTGCTGGTGGGCTTGCTGGTGACCATGGGCATCGGTTCGTCGTTCTCCACCGTGCCGATTCTCGCAGCGATTTTCGTGCCGTTGTGCGTGCAACTGGGCTTCAGCCCGATCGCCATCGTCTGCATCGTTGGCACTGCCGGTGCGCTGGGTGATGCCGGGTCGCCAGCCTCGGATTCGACCCTCGGCCCGACCTCGGGTCTGAACATCGACGGCCAGCATCACCACATCTGGGACACCGTCGTACCGACCTTCCTGCACTACAACCTGCCGCTGCTGGTGTTTGGCTGGGTTGCGGCAATGGTTCTGTAAGAATCCACAACTGCCCCATGTGGGAGCGAGCCTGCTCGCGAAGGCGTCGTGTCAGTCGACACACAGGTTGCTGAGCCAACGCTTTCGCGAGCAGGCTCGCTCCCACAGAGGGGCGGCGATGTTTCAAGACTCAACTTTTGCTCCGGCGTGCCGTTAAAGCCTTTAACCACGCCAACAAAATCAAAAGAGTGAGTCCCCCGATGCGCCTGAGTCTCAAGGCTAAAGTCCTGTCCCTTGCCGTTCTGCCGGTGCTGCTCTTTGCGCTGGTCATCAGCGTGACCACGCTGTTCATCCTCCAGGAACAGGCGCGCAAGGAGGTCGAACAGACCCGCGAGCGGCTGCTCAGCGACGCCAAGGCCACCCTGCAAAGTTACGTCGCCGTGGCCATGACCACGATCAAACCGCTGTACGACGCCGCCGCACCGGGCGATGACGCGGCGCGGGCGCAGGCGATCAAATTGCTCTCGGGCATCCGCTACGGCAAGGATGGCTACTTCTTCGGCTACGACTCCGAGACCGTGCGTCTGTTCAAGGCCAACGACCCCGACGGCGTGGGCAAAAGCTTCAAGGACAACCGCGATCCGAACGGCGTCTACGTCAACCTCGGCCTGGTCAAAGTGGCCAAGGACGGCACTCACTATCTGCAATACAGCTCGCCGCTGCCGGGCAACGCCAAGGTGCTGGTGCCGAAACTCGGCTACACCGAATACCTGCCGAAGTGGGACATGGCGGTCGGTACTTCGGTCAACCTCGACGGCATCGAAGCGCAAGTGGCGCAGGTCGAGGCGCAAGTGCAGGAGCGCGTGCAAGGCGTGGTGCTGAGCATTGTCGGCGTTGCGGTGCTGGTGCTGTTGGTGATCGCGGCGGCGGGGATGCTGCTGGCCAACACCATTCTGCGCCCGCTGACCCTGATGAAAGCCAACCTCGACGACATCGCGGCAGGCGAGGGCGACCTGACCCGGCGCCTGAACATCACCAGCCAGGACGAACTCGGCGAACTGGCCGGCTCGTTCAACCGCTTCGTCGACAAGATCCACGGCCTGGTGCGGCAGATCACCGAGATGACCACGCAACTGACCGGGCTGGTTACTCAGGTCTCGGAACAGGCGCAGCGTTCCGATCAGGCGATGGAGCGTCAACGCCACGAAACCGATCAGGTCGCCACGGCGATCAACGAAATGTCCGCCGCCGCCCAGGAAGTGGCGAAGAGCGCGCAAAACGCCGCCGTTGCCGCTCAGCAGACCGACGAAGAAGGCCAGAGCGCCAAGCGCGTGGTGGCGGGCAGCATCAAGCAGATTCATGCATTGGTCGACGACATCCGCACCAGCGGCGTGTCGCTGGACAGCCTGCAGCAGGACGTCAGTTCGATTGTCGGCGTGCTTGGGGTGATTCGTTCGATTGCCGAGCAGACCAACCTGCTGGCGCTCAACGCCGCGATCGAAGCGGCGCGCGCCGGTGAGGCCGGTCGTGGCTTTGCGGTGGTCGCCGACGAAGTACGCGCACTGGCCAGCCGCACGCAGATCAGCACCCAGGAAATCCAGGGCATGATCGACCGCTTGCAGGCCGGCACGCAGCAGGCGGTCGAAGCGATGCGCCGTTCCAGCGAGGCCGGCGACGGTACTTCGCAGCAAGCCAATCAGGCCGGTGCATCGCTGGATGCCATGGCGCAGTTGATCGCCACGATCAACTCGATGAACGCGCAGATCGCCAGCGCAGCGGAAGAGCAGACGGCCGTGGCCGAAGAGATCAACCGCAGCGTGCATCAGATTGCGGTGGCGGTGGACAGCGTCGCCGATGAAACGCAACTGGGCGCGCAAACTTCGCGCAGTCTGGCGGAGCTGGGGCAGCGGTTGGGCAAGCTGGTGGGGCAGTTCCGTATCTGATGGCCTGAAAAGCCCCTCACCCTAGCCCTCTCCCAGAGGGAGAGGGAACCGATTGGGGAATATTGCGGGATTACGCCGACCTGAAAGTCCTGCTTTGAATCCATAATCGACGCGGTTTTTCAGGTCGATGCAGTGGGTGGGACACCTCGATCGGTTCCCTCTCCCTCAGGGAGAGGGCTAGGGTGAGGGGCTCTTGATCTTCAGGCTCTGTCCCAATAGGGAATCTCGCCAAAGCACTCGACAAAAAAATCAATCACCGTCCTCACCTTCACCGACAACCGCCGACTCCCCGGCCACAGCACGGCGATCTGCTGCGGTTCCAGGCTGTTCGACACCTGATATTCCCCCAGCACCGGCACCAGTGTGCCCTCGCGCACCGCTTCGCCAATCAGCCACGACGGAAACATCACCAGCCCGAGGCCTTGCTGAGCGGCCTGGGTCAGGGTGTCGGCGTGGTTGCCGGTGATTGGGCCTCTGACCGTGTACGGCGTCCAGTCCTCGCCATCACGGCGGAAAAACCAGCGCTGCTGACCGGCCGCGCCTTTGTCGGCCAGGCACTGATGTTGCGCGAGTTGGTCGGGATGCTGCGGCGTGCCGTGGCGTTTGAGATAGGCCGGGCTGGCGGCGACCTGAAAGCGGTGCGGCGCCAGAATGCGTGCCTGCATGCTCGAATCGTGCAGCGCGCCGATGCGAAACAGCAGGTCGGCGCCTTCCTGCAACGGATCGACGTAATGGTCGGTTTGCTGGATATCCAGTTGCAGCTTCGGATAGCGCGCGCAGAGCTGGCCCAGCCAGGGCGTCAGATGGCGTTGGCCGAACACCACTGGCGCGTTGATGCGCACCAGTCCGGTGGGTTCGCTTTGCTGTTCCTGCAACGCCTGTTCGGCTTCTTCCAATTGCACCAGCAGTAACCGCGCATGGTGCCCGAGCGTGCGCCCGGCTTCGGTCGGGGTGACGGCGCGGGTGTGGCGGTAGAGCAATTGCTGGTTGAGCGCCTGCTCCATCAATTGGATCTGCCGTGAAATGGAGGAGGGCGCGACCCCTTCGCGGCGGGCGACTTCGGAAAAACTGCCGTGGTCGAGGACCGCCACAAACAGCCTTAACGCTTTGAATCCGAGTTCATTGAGCCCGTGCATGCCGTGTCTCGCTGTGCGTGTTGCGCAAAAGTGTTGTCCGGATGCTCCCATTTATCGCACAGCGATGCCAGCCGATAATCCGCGCCATTGTTTATGAGCCTGGAAGATTGTGTATGCAGACGTTGGATGAAGGGGTAGTTGCGGCACCGGTGAAAAGCTCGGTGCTGCGTCTGCTGTTGCTGCCGCTGGTGATTCTCGCTGGCATGGGCTTGTCGGTGGAGGCCGGATTGCTGGGGCCGCTGGGTGAGCAGGTCGGGCATTTGTGGGCGACTTTGAGCATCTTCGGCGTGGGTTCGGCGATCCTGTTTTTGCTGCTGCTGTTTGCCGGCCCACAGAAAGGTCCGGCGCTGACCGAACTGCCGCGCTGGCAGTTGATCGGCGGTTTTCTCGGGCCGATCTACGTGGTGGTGCTGACGCTGGCGACGCCGCATATCGGCATTGCCATGACGATGATTGCGATTTTGTCCGGTCAGGTCGGCAAGAGTGTGCTGATCGACCATTTCGGCTGGTTCGGCGCGACGCGCAAGAAGGTCAACGGCGAGCGCTGGCTGGCGTTGGGCTTGATTGTGGTGGCTTTGGTTCTGATTGCGCGGGGGTGAGTGATGGGGCTGGTGATTTTGTTGGTGGTGGTGGTATTGGCCGGTGCGGTGTTGAGTGTGCAGGCCGCGATCAATGGGCGTCTGGGTGAAACGGTGGGGGTGCTGCGTAGCAGTCTGCTGACCTTTGCGGTGGGCGCGGTGGTGACCGGGTTGTTGATTCTGTTTTTCGAGCCGGCGCAGGCGGTGAGTCTGCTTGAGGTGCCGAAGTGGCAGTTGACCGGGGCGCTGTTCGGCGTGGTGTACATGATGGTGATGGTGGGTGCGGTGCCGGTGGTCGGGACGGCTGTGGCGACGGTGGCGGTGATTGTCGGGCAGTTGGGGATGGGGATGTTGATCGACAATTTTGGCTGGTTGGGGAATCCGGCGATCGGCTTGTCTCCGAGCCGGATGCTGGCGATGGTGTGTCTGGCGGTGGCTTTGGTGTTTATGTATCGGAGTTCGCGGCAGGCGCAGTGATTTTATTTGTATGACTGTGTACATATCCGTTGCTGCGGGTGTTGCTTCTGGCGGTTGCGCTGTGTACGACTGCGTCGTTCGGTCGCTGCGCTCGCACGTCCGGATCAATCCCTCCACTCAGCCTGCCGACGGGCTCTGAGATCAAGATCAAAAGCGGTACTCGAGCTTGCGCTCATTGTTTTGAGTGGTTAGGAGCGGGTGGTGTCTGGCTTTGGTTTTGTGCTGGGATTCGCCCCTCACCCCAGCCCTCTCCCGGGGGAGAGGGCGCCGATTTTCGGGCTTTTCAAAATTTGCGTTCGACTCGGTATTCCACGTCGGCGGGTTTCTCGCAATCATCTCGGTCAGTTCCCTCTCCCTCCGGGAGAGGGCTAGGGTGAGGGGCTTTTGATGTCTGCGCAGGTCTGTGCTGCGCGCAGTTGTTCTGTGGGAGCGAGCCTGCTCGCGAAAGCCATCTCTGGGTCGCCCAATCTCTCAACAGTTGGCCAGCCTGCAACACCACCTTCTACACTGTCCCTTATGGCTTGCTCGCAAGCCCCAGACAACCACCACGCAAGGAGTCTGTCCCATGTCCGATAAAAAATGCGACTGCCCGGGCTGCAACTGCACGATCAAAGAAGGCGAACATTCCTACGCTGTACACGGTAAACACTATTGCTGCGAGGCTTGCGCTCATCACCACAAACACGGTGAAGAATGTGCGATGAAGGGCTGCGGTTGCGCTCATCCGAAATAAGCACGGCAAAAAAAGTGGAGCCTAATCAGGCTCCACTTCCATTTTCAGACTGTCGTCTTCCTGTCGCTCAAAGTGCCTCACCGTGCCTTGCAGTGTTCGCCCTTCGACCTTGACCACCACAACCTTGGCTTGGTGGAGGTCTTCCGGTACCGGTGCCTGGACGCACAAGGTGAAGCGATAAGGGTCATCCGCGACCGTTTCCAGTGCGACTTGGCAATTCACCGTTTTGGTGATCTGGCCGAAGAAGGTGGTCAGGCCGTAGTCCAGTCGGGCCGGGTGATAAGTGTCGGTCATCGGTCGATTCCCCCTGTCGATTGCCAAGCCTGCGGTGAAGGCGGTGGGGTCAGTTGGTCTGGCGCCAGGTGACGTTTTCCAGGCCGAATTTTTCTGCCATCGGTTTGCTGGTCTTTTGCACTTTCTCGCGGCCGAAGCGCGGGATGCGACCCACGCCCGCGTCGCAGCTTGCCCAATGCCAGGCTTCGGCGTTGTCCATTTTGTCCGAGCGGATAATGAACGACTTGGGGGTGCCATGCAGTGTGTAGTCGATGACGTAAAGTTTTGCGTTGTTCATAAAGCCCGAATTCCTCCCTGTGGTATTAAACGGATCGCGCTGTGCCGGGAAAATTCATTTGGATTGTCCGACGGTATCTATCGTTGGCGAGGGCGGGGCGTGCTGGTTACCATGGCGGCTTCGCCAACCCCCTGTGAACGCTCGCCATGGCCCTCGCCGCGCCCCCTGATCTGACCGACACCGATGTGCCCGTGCAACCGCTGGCGCGAACCTATCCGCGTGGTTTGTTCATCGAGCCGCACGAGCATGTCTGGGGGCAGTTGCTGTATGCGATGAGCGGGGTGATGTGGGTCGAAACCCCGCACGAAGCGCTGGTGGTGCCGCCGCAGCGGGCGGTGTGGTTGCCGCCGGGAGTGCCGCACGGGATTCGTGTGGTGTCGGATTTGCAGATGCGCAATATCTACCTGCGCCCGGCGCTGGCGGCGACCCTGGATGCGACGGTGCAGGTGATTGAAGTCGGTGGTCTGCTGCGCGAGTTGATCGTCGGGCTGGTGGCGCAGGGCGATGCCGGCGAGGCCGAGTATTACGAGGCACTGGTCGGGCTGGCGTTGCTGGAGCTGCGCCGGGCCAGGCGTTCGCAACTGAAGATTCCGCTGCCGGATGAGTCCGACCGGCGTCTGATGAATCTGTGTCAGGCCGTGATGGCCGCGCCGTCGCTGGAGATCCCGTTCGAGCAGCATGCGCAGAACGCCGGGGCCAGCGTGCGTACGCTGGCGCGCTTGTTCAAGGACAGCCTCGGCATGGGCTTCGCCGAATGGCGGCGCCAGGTGCAGTTGGCGACGGCGGTGGCGGCGTTGATTCAAGGCGTGGCGGTGAGCGTCATTGCTCGCGACCTGGGTTATTCGCCGAGCAGCTTCAGCGACATGTTTCGCCGGGAGCTGGGGGTGGCGCCTTCGCAATTCTCGGCAACTTGAAAGATCCCGGTGGGAGCGAGCCTGCTCGCGAAAGCTTTGCACCAGGCAATGAAGTTTTGACTGGAAGACCGCATTCGCGAGCAGGCTCGCTCCCACACGGTTCTATGGCGGCTGCAGAAGGTTTGTCCGAAATTCAGAAGTCCTTGGCCGATACCCCTCCGCCCGTTTCCCTAGACTCTGCCCATCACTTATCGCGGCGGAGTTCCCCCATGAACTACCTCATTTCTCTGGCCATCGGCCTGGGCGTCGGCCTGCTCTACGGCGCGCTCGATTTCCGTTCTCCCGCACCACCGGCGATCGCGCTGGTCGGTCTGCTCGGCATGTTGGCCGGTGAGCAGTTGTGGCCGCTGGGCCGGCAACTGGTCGCTGGCTGGTTGTCCTGAATTTTCCCTTTTCCTTTCGGTGGATGTGCCCATGAAAGCGTTGCAATTCGATCAGACCGGCGACCTGTCTTCCCTGCGTTTCGTCGACGTTCCGACCCCGGTGCCCGGCGCCGATGAAGTGCTGGTGCAGATCAAGGCTGCCGGCCTCAATCCCAGCGATGTGAAAAACGTCCTCGGGCGTTTTCCTTACACCACGCTGCCACGGATTCCGGGGCGGGATTTTGCCGGGGTGGTGGTCGAGGGGCCGCAAGCGTTGATCGGTCAGGAAGTCTGGGGTACCGGGCGCGAGCTGGGCTTCTTCGCCGACGGCGCCCATGCGCAGTTCGTCAAACTGCCGGCCAGCGGCGTGGCGCACAAACCGGTGCATCTGAGTTTCGCTCAGGCGGCCAGCCTTGGCGTGCCGTACACCACGGCGTGGGATGCGCTGGAACGCAGCCTGGTCAGCGCCGATACGCGTTTGCTGGTGATCGGCGGCGGGGCAGTGGCAACTGCGGCTTTGGCCCTGGCAAAAGTGCGCGGCGCGCAATTGCTGGCGGCGGCGCGCCGGCCCGAGCAGGTAGCCGATCTGCAGCAGCAGGGCTATCAGACGATTCAACTGGATAAGCCAGAAGACCTCGGTGCCCAGGTCAACGCGGTGTATCGCGGCGGCGCCGATGTGATTTTCGACACCACCGGTTTCTGGCTGCCGGCCTCGGTGGCGGCACTGGCCACCTTCGGCCGCATCGCCATCATCGCCGCGCCGGTCGACGGCCACGTGCAACTGCCGGCGCTGGCGCTGTATCGCAAGGGCGGCTCGGTGGTCGGGATCAACTCCTTGTTGTACGGCGTTGAGGCGTGCGCGGCGATGCTCGAGCAGTTCGGGCGGTTCTTCGATGAGGATCGCTTGCCGCTGCCGCAGGGCTTGGTGCAAGTGCCGCTGGCTGAAGGGCTGGCGCGCTATGCAGAGGTCAATCAGGGTGGTGGCGACAAGATCATTTTGCTGCCCTGACTCACGCAAACCCCTGTGGGAGCGAGCCTGCTCGCGATGACGGTGGATCAGTTAAACAGTCGGCGACTGACACACCGTTTTTCGCGAGCAGGCTAGCTCCCACAGGAGACCACCGTACGAATGTGGGAGCGAGCCTGCTCGCGAAGGGGGCCGCTCGGTCAGCACAAAAATCTGCGCGCTCGCGCTCTGCTAGAATCCGCCCCATTCATTGCCAGAGACTCTCCCATGAGCGAGCCGATTCGTCTGACCCAATACAGCCATGGCGCCGGTTGTGGCTGCAAGATTTCCCCACAGGTGCTGGAAGTGATCCTCGCCGGCAGCGGCGCACAGAACCTCGATCCGAAACTCTGGGTCGGCAACGCCTCGCGCGATGACGCGGCGGTGTATGCGATCGATGCCGAGCGTGGTGTGGTGTCGACCACCGATTTCTTCATGCCGATTGTCGATGACCCGTTCGACTTCGGCCGCATTGCCGCAACCAACGCGATCAGCGACATCTACGCGATGGGCGGCGATCCGTTGATGGCGATCGCGATCCTCGGCTGGCCGGTGAATGTGCTGGCGCCGGAAGTGGCGCGGGAAGTGATTCGTGGCGGTCGCTCGGTGTGTGACGCGGCGGGTATTCCACTGGCGGGCGGGCATTCGATCGATGCGCCGGAGCCGATCTTCGGCCTCGCCGTCACCGGGCTTGTGGAAAAGCGCCACATGAAACGCAACGACACCGCCACCGCCGGTTGCCTGTTGTACCTGACCAAACCGCTGGGCATCGGCATCCTCACCACCGCCGAAAAGAAGGGCAAGTTGCGCGCCGCCGACGTCGGTGTCGCCCGCGACTGGATGTGCACCCTGAACAAGCCTGGCAGCCGCTTCGGCAAACTCGCCGGCGTCACCGCGATGACTGACGTCACCGGTTTCGGTCTGCTCGGGCACTTGGTGGAAATGGCCGACGGCAGCCAGTTGACCGCGCGCATCGCCTACGACCGCGTGCCGCGTCTGGACAGCGTCGAGTACTACCTCGATCAGGGCTGCGTGCCGGGCGGTACGCTGCGCAACTTCGACAGCTATTCGAGCAAGGTTGGCCGCGTGCAGGAGTTGCACAAACGCGTGCTGTGCGATCCGCAGACCAGCGGTGGTCTGCTGATTGCGGTCACGCCTGAAGGCAATGACGAGTTCCTCGGCGTTGCCGCCGAACTGGGCCTGAACCTTGCGCCGATCGGCGAACTGGTTGAGCGACAGACGAACGCGGTCGAGGTGATTTGATGCTCCGCGACTGCACCGACTACCGCGACATTTTCCTCAACGACCGGCCAATGATGGATGCCCGCGCGCCGGTCGAGTTTCACAAAGGCGCGTTCCCCGGCGTGGTCAATCTGCCGCTGATGAATGATCTGGAGCGGCAGAAGATCGGCACCTGCTACAAGCAGCACGGCCAGCAGGCGGCGATCGAGCTGGGCCACCAACTGGTGTCCGGCTCGGTCAAGGCCGAGCGCATCCAGGCCTGGGCCGACTTCGCCCGGGCTCATCCCGATGGTTATCTGTACTGTTTTCGCGGCGGTCTGCGCTCGCAGATCACCCAGCAGTGGCTGCGCGACGAGGCGGGCATCGACTATCCGCGCGTCGGCGGCGGCTACAAGGCGATGCGCAGTTTTTTGATCGACACCCTTGAGCAAGCCATCGCGCAGTGTGATTTTGTTTTGCTCGGCGGCATGACCGGCACCGGCAAGACCGAAGTGCTGGTGCAGTTGCGCAACGGTGTGGATCTGGAAGGCCACGCCAACCATCGCGGCTCCAGTTTCGGCAAGCGTGCCACCGGGCAACCGTCGAACATCGATTTCGAGAATCGCCTGGCCATCGACTTCCTGAAGAAACGCGATGCCGGGATCGAGCAGTTTGTGCTCGAAGACGAGAGCCGTGTGGTCGGCAGTTGCGCCTTGCCGCTGCCGCTGTATCAGGGCATGCAGCAGCACCCGATGGTCTGGCTGGAAGATCGCTTCGAGGATCGCGTCGAACGGATCCTGCGTGATTACGTCATCGATCTGTCGGCGGAGTTCGCCTCGGTGCACGGTGAAAACGGTTTTGCCTTGTTCTCCGAACGTCTGCTGGAAAGCCTCAACAACGTACAGAAACGCCTCGGCGGTGAGCGCCATTCGCGGATGCTGGTGTTGATGGAGCAGGCGCTGGCCGAACAGGGCCGCAGCGGCACGGTGGAGCTGCATCGTGGCTGGATCGAGGGTTTGCTGCGTGAGTATTACGACCCGATGTATGTGTTCCAGCGCGAGAAGAAGGGCGGGCGGATCGAGTTTGCCGGGGAGCGGGGGGCGGTGATCGAGTATTTGCGCGCGAGGGTGAGTCAGAAGGCTTGAGGCGCAAGCGACTGGCCTCTTCGCGAGCAGGCTCGCTCCCACAGTTGAAATGCGGTTCCCTGTGGGAGCGAGCCTGCTCGCGAAGACGTAAGGTCAGGCGCTACAAATATCAGGTCGGGCAAGTGTCCTTGCCGTTATCCAGCCCCTGTTTGTAGACATGGCTCTGCAAACTGGCCTTGCCGTTGTGCCACTTCAGGGTCAGTACATACAGCGAGTCGAAGTCATCGCCGGCCCAGTCATCGGTGATCTTCTGCCGCTCGCCCACTGCGTTGCCAGCGACCTTGTTGATCAGATCCGGCAGATAACCGTGGGACCAGGCGGTGTAGATCGTCGAGTTGTGGTACTTCTCGTCCAGCAGCTCGCGGGCCAGATCGCTGGTGTCGTTGGCGGAGAACTCGATGTTCACTGGCAGGCCGAGCTTGATCGCGGCCGGGCTGATGGTCATCAGCGGACGAATGTAGCTGTAGGAATTGTCCAGTTCGCCTTCCTCGACGTTGCGCGTCGGGTTGGCGGCGAACACGTAGTCGGCCTTGCCGAATTTTTCCGGCAGCAGCGTCGACAGGTCGATGGCGCGGTTCAGGCCCTGGCAGTTGAGCTGGCCGAGGCCGCCTTCGGGCTTTTCCGCGTGGCGCAGGAACACCAGCGTCTGCGTGCCGTCCGCTGGTTGTGCGCGGCTTTCGCTGGATTCGAGGGACAGAAACAGCGCGCTGACTGCCAGCAGGGAGGGCAGGGCCACGTACGCGCGATGTTTGAAGCGTTTGGCGAAACTCATCAGGTTCGTCATCAATTCGAAGGTTCTTCAGCAAAAGCGGTTAAGGCTGACAAACCTTGGCACCGCGGGCTCCCAGCACCGGGTGTTTCCCTGTCATGAACAGCTTCCTCTGCGAGAAAGGCATAACTCAGAGTCCTGTAACGCCGTTTGGTTCGTTCCAGGCCAGTGCGCAGCACTCTAGCGGCAACCTTTGCGGGCATGCAGGCAGGTTAGCGACAGGATGTTACGGTTCGTGTAGGCGCAGCGGCAGGCCTACTTTATGATCGGTTTTCAATTTGTGACTGGATGCTTCCAATGACCGATCTGTCTGCATTCCCGATTACTCAGAAATGGCCGGCGCAGTACCCGGACTGGATTCAGCTCTACTCCCTGCCGACTCCCAACGGCGTCAAAGTGTCGATCATGCTCGAAGAGATCGGCCTGCCGTACGAGCCGCACCGCGTCGGTTTCGACACCAACGACCAGACCTCGGCGGAATTTCTCTCGCTGAACCCGAACAACAAGATCCCGGCGATCCTCGACCCGCATGGCCCGGAAGATAAACCGCTGCCGCTGTTCGAATCCGGCGCGATCCTGATTTATCTGGCCGACAAGAGCGGTCAGTTGCTCGCTCAGGAAGGCGCGCTGCGCTACGAGACCATCCAATGGCTGATGTGGCAGATGGGCGGCATTGGCCCGATGTTCGGCCAGCTCGGTTTCTTCAACAAATTTGCCGGCAAGGATTACGAGGACAAGCGCCCACGCGATCGGTATGTCGAGGAGAGCAAACGCCTGCTTAATGTGCTCAACACTCGCCTCGAAGGCCGCGACTGGATCATGGGCGAGCGATACACCATCGCCGACATTGCCACGTTCCCGTGGGTGCGCAATCTGCTTGGCTTCTATGAGGCCGGGGATCTGGTCGGGATTCAGAGTTTCCCCAATGTCACACGGGTGCTGGAGCGGTTTCTCGCGCGCCCGGCGGTCATTCGTGGCCTGACCATCCCGTCCTGACCCAACACAGTCGCCACTGTGGGAGCGAGCCTGCTCGCGAAAGCGTCGTATCAGACAACATTTCTATGTCTGACCCGGCGCATTCGCGAGCAGGCTCGCTCCCACAGGGGGAAATGCGCGATCAGCAGCAGGATTATTACAAGCCCGGTAACGCTCTCTTGATTGATCCAGGTTTGTCCCGCACCCGCCGCAAGGCATAAGCTTCGCCCCTACGACTTTCGTCTCATCCGCTGTTTTCAGGAAAGGCCCCATGTCCAGTCAGTTCCCCGAAGCACGTCCCCGCCGTCTGCGCCGCAATGCGAGCCTGCGCAGTCTGTTCCAGGAAACCGAGTTCAGCCTGAACGATCTGGTCCTGCCGATCTTCGTCGAGGAAGACATCGACGACTTCGTGCCGATCACCAGCATGCCCGGCGTGCAGCGCATTCCCGAGCGCAAACTGGCCAGCGAAATCGAGCGCTATGCCCGTGCCGGCATCAAGTCGGTGATGACCTTTGGCGTGTCCCATCATCTCGATGCCAACGGTAGTGACACCTGGCGCGAAGACGGGCTGGTCTCGCGCATGTCGCGCATTGCCAAGGACGCCGTGCCGGAAATGATCGTGATGTCCGACACCTGCTTCTGCGAGTACACCGATCACGGCCATTGCGGTGTGATGCACAACCACGAAGTCGACAACGACCAGACTCTGATCAATCTCGGCAAGCAAGCCGTGGCCGCCGCCCGCGCCGGGGCTGACGTAATCGCACCGTCGGCAGCAATGGACGGCCAGGTGCGCGCGATTCGCCAGGCGCTCGACGCTGCCGGCTTCACGCAGATTCCGATCATGGCCTATTCGACCAAATTCGCCTCGGCGCTGTACGGTCCGTTCCGCGAGGCCGGTGGCAGCGCGCTCAAGGGCGACCGCAAAAGCTATCAGATGAACCCGATGAATCGTCGCGAGGCCCTACGCGAATCGCTGCTCGATGAGCAGGAAGGTGCCGATGCGCTGATGGTCAAACCGGCCGGCGCCTACCTCGACATCATCCGCGACATTCGCCAGGCCTCGAACCTGCCACTGGCGGCGTATCAGGTCAGCGGCGAGTACGCGATGATCAAGTTCGGCGCCCAGGCCGGTGCGATCGACGAAGAGCGCGTGGTGCGCGAAAGTCTTGGCGCAATCAAGCGTGCCGGGGCGGATCTGATCTTCACCTACTTTGCGATGGATCTGGCGTTGGCGGGGATCTGAGAAAGGAATCGCAACTTGCAGCATTGCCTGTATGGAATGGTTGCTCCTTGTAGGCAGAGGCGTCAGGTTGCGATCGTCTCCATGACTCGATTTTTATCAGAAAAGAGCTTTGCTGAGTTTGACACCTAGCGACGCAGTGACATACAGCGTTGGAGCACCAGTTTTGTGTTCGATTGGATCGAATTCAGCTTTGATTCCTCCACTGAAACGAGTTTTATTTTCAGAAATCGTTAGATGCAAGATTGATTGATTGGGCGATGCGTACGTCCAACCTGCATGATTTGCAAAGTACACTGCGGCGTACTGGTAGTAGGTCGAAGGTATTTCATATGTTCCATCTTCCAGATCTCTGAAAATTTGAAATATAAAAGACCTGTCGTTGGCCTCCGTTCTCCCTCGGAACTCATATTTTACCCGCTGGGTTGAACGCAACTCGATCAAAGCAGCATTTAAAGGTTGGTGGTCGGCGACTTCGAACAGTGCGTTTAATGTTCCAGTGACCTCTATGTCTTGCACTTGGTCTGCGGTGGACAGTTCCATCTTGATTGCTCCTTGAAAACGGTGAGCAATGATTAGAGGTGGCGCTGCGCAATGCGTCTACTGTCAGAGTTGACAGGTGTTCAGGTCTTTCCGACGAATGGCTGGCCAACGAGGTGTGAAGGTCACTGAAAAGGCCGGATACCGTGATCGCGGAAGTAGCGTTCGATCACCTTCGGATCGGCACTGTTGTCGGCAATCGCCACATAGGTATCCGGCCGCAACAGATAAAATCCGTTGCGCCCCAATCCCGCCGTTTCAAACGCCGGGCGCCAGTCGAAGACGTGCAGCGGCAAGTGGTGGTCGGCGCACCAGGCGATCATCTCGTCGCTGGTGTCGCCGTACACATGCACCTGCCAGCACGGCTGCCGTAGCGGCTCGAAATTATCTCCTTCGCCATCATGCGCCCACGGCAAGCGGTCGCCGCCGTGCACGTGGCCGGCTTCACCCTGGCTCAGTGGCATGCCGCGATAGTTGAGGGTGACTTGCGAGACCGTGCGAAACAGGAATTCGCGGCTGGCTTCGAACCCGGCCATTTTCGGCAGCAGAAACGGCGCCACACGCATCCGTAGCAGATCGGCCATACGACCCTGCGCGGTGACGAAACTGAAGACCTTGTCGGTGGTGGAGACCAGTCGGCGAGCGAAGGCGATGCGCTCGGATTCGTAGGTGTCGAGCAGCCTCGGCTCGGCGCCACCACTGAGCACGGCAGTGAGTTTCCACGCCAGATTGATTGCATCGCCAATGCCCGTGTTCATGCCCTGGCCACCGGCCGGACTGTGTACATGGGCGGCATCGCCGAGCAGAAACGTCCGGCCGTTGCGAAAGTGCTCGGCCACGCGGTGATGCACGCGGTAAGTGGAGAACCAGTGTACGTCTTCGATGTGCACTTTCAGCTGCTCGATGGCGCGGCTGCTGACGTCGGCAAATTGCAGGGTTTCGGCACGCTCGGCGCGTTCGTCACGCACCGTGCCGATCAGTCGCGCGCGGCCTTCGCCGGTCAGTGGAAACACCGCGAGAAAATCCGCTTGGTCCAGGTCCAGATGCAACTCGCCATTCAGCGCCGGGCCGCTGGCCGTGATATCGGCGACGTAGAAAATCTGCTGATAGGTGCCGCCGGGGAAGTCGGTGTCGAGGGCTTTGCGCACCACCGAACGGGCGCCGTCGCAACCGGCCAGATAGCAGGCCTGACAGACTTCCTGCCGGCCATCGGGCAGGCGCAGGTGGGCGGTGAGGGTGTCGCCGGTTTCCTCGAAGCTGTCCAGTGCGGTATTGCGCTCGACACTGACGCCGTAGTCTTCGAGGCGCTCGAGCAACAGCCGTTCGTGCTCGTCCTGCGGGAAAATCTCGACGAACGCGTAGGGCGTCAAGCCTTCGCCGATGCGCTTGAGCGGCAAGTGCGCGACCGGTTTGCCGTTGACCCAGAAATTCGCCGCCGCGACCTGATGGCCGCGACGCACAATGGTGTCGGCCAGATCGAGTTGGCGATACAGCTCGAGGGTGCGTGCCTGCACGGCCAGAGCGCGGGAAGTGGAGCCTGGCGCCGAGGTCTTGTCGATGATGCGCACGCGCACGCCGAGTTTGCTCAGCCACAGCGCCAGGACCAGACCGGTCGGGCCGGCACCGATGATCAGCACGTCGCTGCGGTTCATGGGGCTGTCCTCTTGTGGCTGTGCAGCAAGTATGGATCAGCGGGAGAGGGTGGCCAGTGTGGTCGGCCAGACGGAGTAAGGCTGCGTGGTAGTCAGGCGAGTGGGGCTGTTCGGTGTTCGGCTGAAGATGTTCGGTGTTGCGCGAATCGATCCCCCTCACCCCAGCCCTCTCCCCCAAGGGGGCGAGGGGGAAAGGGAGCCGATCTTCAAGCTTTTCAAGATTTGAGTTCGACTCGGAATATCAGGTCGGCTTCAATTGTCGAAGCAACCCGATCAGTCCCCTCTCCCTCTGGGAGAGGGTTAGGGTGAGGGGCTTTTGATCTTTCCGGCGCTTAGAAGTCGATCGTCCCCGACAACTTCGCCACTCGCGGTTCGCCCTGGGTCAGGTAGCCGCCCTGAGCCGATTCCCAGTACTTCTTGTTCGCCACGTTCTCGACGCCGAACCGCACGGTCACGTCCTTCTCCGACACCTTGAACGCATAGCGCGCGCCCGCGTCGAAGCGGTTCCACGTCGGCAGGCTGAGGTTATTCGCCGCGTCGGCGTATTGCCCGCCGGTACGCAGCATCCGCGCATTCAGCGCAACGCCTTGCAGGCCCGGCACGTCCCAATCCACGCCAGCGTTGAACTGGAAGGTCGGCACGCCGATGGCGTGGTTGCCGTCGTTGGCGCCGTTGAGGGTGTTTTTCAGTTCGGTATCCATCAGCGTCAGGCCGCTGATCAGGCGCAGGCCGTCGATCGGCTCGCCGAACACGTTCATCTCCACGCCTTTGTTGATCTGCTCGCCTTCGCGGACGTAGGTGCAAGTGGTGGCGCTGTTGATTTCGCAGTAGCCGTCGCTCGGCTGTTCGATGCGATAAACGCCCAGGCTCGCGCCGTAGGTGCCCATGTCGACCTTAACGCCCAGTTCGGTCTGCTTGGAGCGTTTCGGTGCGTAGACTTCGTTGCCGTTGGTCACGCGGAAACCGCCAGAGCTGGTCGGCGAAGTCGGCCCTTGGGCCAGGCCTTCGATATGGTTGGCGTAGAACGACACATGCTCCCACGGCTTGAACACGATGCCGTACACCGGCGTGGTGATCGACTCGTCGTAGCTCGACGAGCGCGGGCCGCTGCCGTAGCTGGCGTAGCTGTAACCCTGCACCACCAGTTGCTGACGACGCAGACCGGCGGTGACCAGCAGGCGATCATCGAAGAACCCGAGGGTGTCGGAAATCGCCACGCTGCGGTTGAAGGTCTTGCCAACGATGCCTGGATCGTTGAGATCGCCACCGGCGAAGTTGCCGACCGGCGCTGGGGTAGTGATCGGGTGATAGATGTTGTTCGAGTAGCGGGTCAGGTCGAAGTCATAGGCACTGCGCTGCTCGGCCCAGATCCCGGTCAGGCCGAAATTCAGCTTGTGGCTGACCGGGCCGGTGTTGAACTTGCCGTTGAGACCGGCCATGACGCTGGTGTTGTCCTCGTCATGCGGGACGAACGAGCCGGTGGTGAACGATGCGCCGCTGTTGCCGACCAGCGTGGTCGAGTTATAGCGCCCGACTTCACGGGTGTGCTTGGCGCCACCGGCGGCGTAGGCGGTCCAGTTGTCGTTGAGGTCGTACTCGGCGCGGAGCATGCCGAAGGTGTCTTCGATGTCGGTGTAACCCCATTTCGGCGCGTAGTTGGTGTCCGCCGATGGCGCGTCCGGGATGTGCGTGGCGGTGCCGAGGTTGACCGAGCTGCGGCCGCCGTTGACGCGTTCCTTCTGATAGGCAAAGTCGCCGGACACCCGCAGCGCATCGCCGCGATAATCCAGGCCGATGGCGAACAGTTTCGAGCGCTGGTTCTCGTGATCGATGCCGGTGTCGCCTTCGCGCTGCGACAGGTTGACCCGCGCGCCGAAGCGGTTGTCTTCACCGAAACGCTGGCCGATATCGAAGTGATGACCGATGCGGCCTTCGCTGTTGATGTCGGTGGTGTAACGGCGCAGCGGCACGTCGCCGGCGCGCTTGGGTTGCAGGTTGACGCCGCCGCCGATGCCGGAACCGGTCGGGGTCACGCCGTTGATGAAAGCGTTGGGGCCTTTGAACACTTCCACGCGCTCCAGCGCATCGGTGGAAATGATCTGCCGGGGCAATACGCCGTACAGGCCGTTATAGGAAATATCATCGCCATTGAGCGGCAGGCCGCGAATCATGAAGACCTGCGCCTGGTTGGAGAAGCCCGAGGCCTGCCGCACCGAGGAATCGTTGAGCAGCACATCGGCGACGTTTTCCGCCTGCTGATCCTGGATCAATTGCTCGGTGTAGGACGCTGCGCTGAAGGGCACGTCCATCATGTCCTGATTGCCGAGCACGCCCAACTGGCCGCCGCGCGCAACCTGACCGCCAGCGTAGACCGGGGGCAGGGCGTTGGGTGTCGGGGCCTGGGCATTGACGTTGACGTCGTCGAGCAACAGCGCTTTGCTGTTGTCTTCAGCGGCGTGGGCGGTAACGGTCAGGGAGCACAGCAGGGCAAGCAAAGTCGGGCGAAATGGAGCGCCGAGTCGAGCTGAAGCGGGCATGTCGGATACCTGGAGGCGAACGGCCAATGAAAAAATAAGGGCGGCGCGGAACTCCTTGCGCTAATGCGACTCCAGGCGCGAATGATAGGGTTTCGCAGTAACGTTTTGCAATCAGTTTGTCATTAGCCTTGGAAGCGCTGCCGAAGGCATGGGTCGCGATCGGACGATCTTTTGATTTTGTCTTTTAAAACAAGATCAAAAGATCGCAGCCTGCGGCAGCTCCTACGGGGATTGTGTATCGTGGCCTCGGGTTCACGGATTGGAAAAGTGCATGTACACCTCAAGATTGATCATCGCCCTCGGCGCCGTGCTGCTGCTCGCCGGTTGCGCCAGCCAGCGCAGCAACGAACCTGCGCCGCGTCCGCCGGCCGAAGTGAAGGCTGAAATCGTTCGGCTGTTGCCGGCGAAAACTGCCGACCGTCAGGGCTGGGCCACGGACATCTACGCTGCGTTTGCCGCACAAGGCATCAGCACCACCACGCAGAATCTGTGTTCGGTACTGGCTGTGGCCGAGCAGGAGTCCACTTTCCAGGCCGACCCGACGGTGCCCGGCCTGGGCAAGATCGCCCGCGACGAAATCGATCGCCGCGCCGCCAAGGTGCACATCCCCAGCCTGCTGGTCAGCGGCGCTCTGCAAGTGCGCTCGCCCAACGGCAAGAGCTACAGCGAACGTCTGAATGCGGCGCGCAGTGAAAAAGAGCTGAGCGCGATTTTCGACGACTTCATCGGCATGGTGCCGATGGGCCGCACGCTGTTCGGCGGCTTCAACCCGGTGCACACCGGCGGGCCGATGCAGGTCAGCATCGAATTCGCCGAAGAGCACGCCAAGGACTACCCGTACCCGGTGGACGGCACGATCCGTCGTGAAGTGTTCAGCCGGCGCGGCGGCATGTATTTCGGCATCGCCCATTTGCTCGGCTATCCGGTGAATTACCGCGAGCCGTTGTATCGTTTCGCCGATTTCAACGCCGGCTGGTACGCCAGTCGCAATGCCGCGTTTCAGAATGCGGTCAGCCGCGCGTCCGGCATCCCGCTGACCCTGGACGGCGACCTGATTCGCTACGACTCGATCATGCCCGGCAGTACCGAACTGGCGGTGCGCACCCTCGGCAAGTCGCTGGGCATGCGCAACCCGACGATTCGCGATCAATTGGAGAAAGGCAAAACCCTGGAATTCGAAGAGACCAAACTCTATCAGCGCGTGTTCGAGCTGGCGGAGCGGGCCGAAGGCAAGGCGTTACCGCGCGCGGTATTGCCGGGGATTGTGCTGCAGAGTCCGAAGATCACCCGCAAACTCACTACAGCCTGGTTCGCCAAGCGCGTGGACGAGCGCTACAAGCGCTGCATGGCCAAGGCCGGATAAAACACGCAGACATAAAAAACCCGGCTGCGGGAGCCGGGTTTCTCTGCGGTGTTGCGCTTGCGGTCATGCATCAGGCAACACGGCGTTCGATCAGGCGATCCGAACCACCTTCGGCAACGCGGCGTTCGATCAGACGATCCGAGCCACCTTCAGCAACACGGCGTTCGATCAGACGATCCGAGCCACCTTCGGCAACACGGCGTTCGATCAGACGATCCGAACCACCTTCGGCAACACGGCGCTCGATCAGACGGTCCGAACCACCTTCGGCAACACGGCGTTCGATCAGACGATCAGAACCACCTTCGGCTACACGGCGTTCGATCAGACGATCCGAACCGCCTTCGGCAACACGGCGTTCGATCAGACGATCCGAACCACCTTCGGCAACGCGGCGTTCGATCAGACGATCCGAGCCGCCTTCAGCAACACGGCGTTCGATCAGACGATCCGAACCGCCTTCAGCCAGACGGCTTTCGATCAGCTTGTCCGAACC
>NZ_JBAWKM010000017.1:0-138574 GCF_037095675.1 Pseudomonas sp. CCNWLW23
ACCCCACCGCCGTTCAGCCCCCGCGCCATGTACGCCGTCACCGCCGACACCAAAAACGAAGACCTGCTGGCCAACGCCTGCGAAACCCTCGCCTCAGCGAAAACCATCGCCCAGGAATTCGCCGGACTGGTCAAGCCATCGCAACGCCGGACGCTGATGGGGATTGCGCAACTGATCATGCTCGGGGAATTGGCAGTGAATCGGGTGCTGGATAATCTGGAGTTGCCGCAGTAGCAGAGATTTGTGACAAGCCTTGAATGAGGCGATCTGGATGTTGACGTCTTCGCTGGCAAGTCCGCGAAGGCGACGTCACAGCCAAAACAAGTCTTCAGGCTAAAAAACGCCGCACCGCGCAATCGGGACGGCGTTTTTAATGCCGGTTACTACGCAGTTAATATCTGCTTGGGCGCAATATTGCCGAAGCCCAGTTGCTTGCCATTGACGTAGCGCGTACCCCGCAAAATCTGCTCACCTTCGACCTCAACGAAGTCCTCATCCATGTACATCAACACGACCTTGGTCACTGGCGCAATGATTCCCGGGACCGTCAGATCACTTTGCAGCAGATTGAGCGCCCAATGAAACTGGATGACCGGCAAATCTCCGATTTCGATCTGACCCGTGTCATCCAGGGATCTGAAGTCTCTGCGTGCAGTCACTCGGAGCTTTCGCCCGACCTGCTCAAACTCCGGTTTGCCATAACGCACCTGCCGATGAGGGCCGGTCGCCCATTGATCGTTGTAATAACTGGGCGAGGTAAAGAGTTCGAACAGCGCCTGATTATCGCGGATGTTTCCCGCTGCACTGAACAGGTAGTTGTAGGAATAGTGGTTAGCCAGGCCGTCCAGTTCAGGCCTGATCGCGTTGATCGGGTTGTCGAGATAATCCGGGATATAAGCATTGGCCATCTGTTTGAAATGGGTGAAATCCAAATCCATGTCGAAAGTGACGGTGTAACGGATGGCCCGCTCTTTCGGGTTATGTTCCAGTCGCCCTGACACATATTCCAGGCCCATGCCCTCGAGTTTTCGGTAAATGCGCTCTGCCATGATCGTACTCTCCTGGTTCGGTAAACTTGCGCCCCTATCTCGAGGTCATGGACAGGGGTCCGTCTACTGTAAGAGTTGACAGGTGGACGGCATTTCCAGACCAACGGTCTCTGGACGACGTAGCCAACCAAAAGATATCTGCAAAGCCACCGCTCATCGGAAATACTCGATCACCTGTCAGATCTGACAGTGGCAAGAATTTCTGCTTCCTGCATCAAATGGAGCCTTCCGAGGCAATCACTCGAACGCAGGAGACATCCCCATGAACTCAGTTTCAGCAGTCACCGATCCAGCGGCGCCAAAAGTACTTGAAGCACATGGCTCTGCGGGCGATCAACTTGACTTCGATCATGTCTATTTCGCCCAATACGTCACTGCTCAAGTTCCGCACTTCACCGGCATGGCCCGCGGCCATACGGTTCGCATCACTTGGGAAAACCCTCGGCACACCTACCACTCGCAGGTGATCACCGTGGGAACCCCTGGCACTATCGACATCCGCATTCCTCGCATGGAGGTGATCGATAGCATTGGCCACACGGTGAAGGTCTTTTACACGGTGCGTACGGCCCCGGGCACGACCTTGATTCCTTCGCGCTATTTGCTGCTGCACATTCTCCCTCAGCCATTCGATCTCTTGGCACCGACCCTGTCGAGTGATCAGAAAACTGTTAGCGTCAACTACTCAGGCATGACGACTGGCTATACGGTACGTGTGCGCGCTACCGCCAACACGCTATGGGAAAGTGATACGCGACCTGTTCAGGCAGGTGTCACACCAGTCTTTACACTTCCTTCTGACTGGCGAACAAACAATCGCGGCGCCGATGCCCTGATCAATTACACCGTGTACAAATCGGGAAGTGGTGAGCGGTTGATGTTTTCGAAGGTGTTGAGGGTGCGGGTAGGCGAGGCGGTTCCTGAGCCGATACTCTTTGAGAATTTTGATGGCCAACCCCACAGCAGCATTACCGTTGGCCAGAGCATCAGCATCCCGAGCATGACCATCACACTCACTTCCGGAGCGGGTACAACCGGCATTCAAACTTACGGTGGTCCCATAGCAGGGATGCTCACCGGCCCAGCTATCGTGACAAACGCTGGCAACGAGCTTCCGACAGGGCGACAACTGATCACGCTTAGCCTCAAATCAGCCTACTCTCGAGTCAGATTTGCATACACCTATCAACGCAACGCTGCGGAAATCGGTTTTTCCGACGATGCTGGATATGTGGGATCGAGAAACCTTCCTGCGGACGCTTCCAACGGCCATAAGTGGATTGACTTTTCTGCACCCTCCGGCAGGAAAATCACTTCAATTCAAATCGTCTCAAGGGACTGGTCTTACCTGGATCACTTTCAATTCTGGGTTTGAATACTGGCGTAGGTCTGATCCGGACAACTGGACAATCAAGCAGAAAAGGGGGACGGATTTATTTGACCAATGATTTAAACAGGGGGGCTTGGTCGAGGTTTTCTGCTGGCCGGATTAGCCCTTTCCCGAGCAAGCTCGCTCCCACAGGGAAACGCATTCCAAATGCGGGAGCGAGCTTGCTCGCGTAGGGGCCAGTGAAGTCAGCGCAAATCGCCTTTTAAACTCAGGCGTTTAAAAGACACCTTCAGACACGCCTTTCAGGCTACAAATTCTTGCGCCATTGCCTACAGCTACGCCAGAATCCGCCGGCTTGTGCGCTTTGGGGGCGGATTCTATTGTGGTCCGGTCGCTGACGAATCAGCGATCGGGTTTAGCGACTCGAACTCAAGTCAAAGGTGCATCGGCGTTCCAGGCTTCGTTGCGGATCTGTATGTTCGCGATTTCGTCATGGTGGCTGTATGCGGGAGACCTTCGGGTCTGCCGGGTGCCTTTGACCGGTTCGCTAACCCGCGTACAGCCGCCACCCTCCCTGTTTAGCGACAGGTTGTCGCGGCTCCATTTCAAAGGAGCTTCACCATGATCAAACCCACACCCAACCCACCCGAAACCGACCCCACCTCCCCCTACGAATCCCTCGACTCAAAAAAACTCCACCAAGCCGCCGACCGCGCCCTCGACCACTACCTCTGCCCACCCGGCTCCACCCCACCGCCGTTCAGCCCCCGCGCCATGTACGCCGTCACCGCCGACACCAAAAACGAAGACCTGCTGGCCAACGCCTGCGAAACCCTCGCCTCGGCTAAAACCATCGCCCAGGAATTTGCCGGACTGGTGAAACCATCCCAGCGCCGTACCCTGATGGGGATTGCGCAACTGATCATGCTCGGGGAATTGGCGGTGAATCGGGTGCTGGATAATCTGGAGTCGCCGCAGTAGGTCGGCGCAATGATCGTTCCCACGCTCCGGCGTGGGAATGCAGCCCGGAACGCGCTGCGGCCCATCCCGAGCCCAACGCGGAGCGCCGTTAGGCACTTCTACGCACAGAGCATGGGCACCGAACCGCAATGACCATTCATCTGAATACCGCTAACACCTGTCAGGTTTGACAGGTGCGCAATATCTAATTAAACGCTCTGATGATTCCTGCCCTTTCCCCCGCGCAGGAGTTTCACCCATGACCATAAACCAGACACCCCACAACAATGTCCTGGCGTTGAATCCACCCCGGGCTCCTGAAGCTACCAGGCCGGTGATCGGCGCAGATTATGGTGTGCCCATACACGTATACGACCTCAAACCCATGGGCCTGACCATCAAGGTCGACCCTCCGCTGGCCGGGACAGTGAAAGAAGGTGACGTGATTCGCCTGTGGCTGAACAACGCCCGTACCGACGCCATAAAAACCATCGGGCCGGGCGAGGAAAATGACATCCATACCCTGTATCTGCCCAAAGGTTTATTACTAAAGAATCGCCTCAACACGCTTGTTTTCACCATCACCCGCGGTAGCCAGAACGAGGGCACGTCAACACCCGAGCTGACCCTGTTGTATAACGACATCCGCCCCGGCATGCAGGATCAGACGCCCGGCGACCGCGCACATTCCGAATTGCATTTGATCCTGCCGGACGACGTGCGCTACGACGGCATTGATGCCGAGCGCGCGAAGGAAGGCGTGCAAGTGTGTTTCGCCTACCCCTACTGCCGGGCGCATGACGTGATCCGCTTGAACTGCAACGGCAAGGATGTCGTGCGCATTGTCGCCCCCGGTGAAGCGCCTGCCACCCCGTCTGCCGAGCGGACAACGATTTGCGTAATGGTCGGGGAAGAGGTGTTTCAGCAAGCGGGCGACAGCCCGAACTTTGTCTTTTCCTACACTGTCACCGATCAGCTCGGCAACGGGCCGGATGCCGACTCGCCATACTCGGGCACGGTTGAAATCGATGTGCACCTAAAGGAACCGCGACTGGTCGCCCCCGATCTGGCCGAAGATCCGGACGATCCGAGCGATGACCCAAGCACCATCGATCTGGCCAAACTTGGCAGTAAAGATCTCACCGCCCTGGTGCACGCCTTCGCGCCGACATGGCAGCCCAACGACAAAATCCGCGTGACCTACACCGCCACCAAACCAGCAGCCCCGGTCGTGACGCACATCGTTGAGGCCGATGTCGGGCGCATTCCGTTCACCTACAAACTGATGGTGCCCAATGCCAAAGTGATCGCCGGTAGTGTGGTGCGGGCGAAATATGAACTGGTACGCGGCGGCATCACTATTGCGACCTCCAAGACCACCACGGCCGATGTAATCGGCGGCAGCACCATTGTGTTGTTGCCCCCGTTTCTGGTGGCACCGGCCGTTGACCCGATTGATGTACTGGCCTATCCGAACGGGGTGACGGTACGCATCGAGTATCTCGGCGCTTTAAAAGGAGACCGTGCACGACTGGTGGAGGTCAATGCACCAGCGGGCTCGCCGCAATTTCCATTGGTGGAATTCAATGCCAACAAACGGGTGAATACGTTGTTGAGTCCGGCATTTCTGGCGGCACGGCATGGGAAAGTGATTGAGCTGCGGTGGAATTTGAATCGCGATGGGGGGCAGGCTGGAAAATCAGATTCGCTAAAGGTAAGCGTATTGAAGATTGCCGATGAGGATCAGCGCCTACCCACACCGATCATCATGGCGGCTATAGATGATTCCATACTGGATCTGACCAGCTTTATCGGGGATACACGGGTGCTGATCCAAAGCTGGCCCTTGATGGCGGCGGGGCAGAAACTCTGGATACGCTGTGAAGGAACAGATGCAAGCGGAACCGTTCTCACGGAGCACATTCATCAAGGCGTATCGGTGCCCAATACTGGCAATCAGGATGGGCTCCTCTCGCGTACATTCCTAGAAAAATTGGCTCATAATTCGAAAGTTTATATTTATGTATCTGTAAACTTTGATGGAGTAGCCAATGCGAACACAGCAGTGCGCTTTCCAATAAAGTCATATTGCGTCATAGCTGCAATCCTGTCTGAGAATTTTGATTTGGTAGCGGGTAAAACACTTTTACGCGGCGATAGTTATGATATACCCAGCATGCTAATCGAATATGTGGAAGGATCTCTTCCGTGCATAATTGGCCCCATTCCCGCTGGAATGCATTTCCCTGGGAAAATAGAAGGCAACGCACTATCTTTGCATTATGGCAGCCTCGGCCAACCTACAAAAGTTTCTCTAAAATTCAAAACACCATACACTAAGGTCTCTTTTTGGTATATCGTGGCCGATTGGAGCTTCAGCGTTGTCCTATATAATATAAATGACGAGATCCTAGACATACAAACAGCCCCGCCAAACAATGTCGAGCCTAAACTTATACAATTGATTGCTAGTGGCATCGCAAAAATTGAACTGCGCACCGCCGCCCATGACTATGTCATTTTTGATAATTTTTCTTTCACTACATGACTACAGAAAGAAAAGTACGCATTTTTTTCATTATGCCAAGAATAAATGTCCGTCACCTTTTCTGCCAGGAAAAGGGGACGGATTATTACGTTCAACTTTGGTTAAAGATGGAAAGAGAGAGCTTGGAGCGTGAATTTCGACTGACAGGAATGGCCCTTTTGCGTGCAGGCTGGCTCCCAGAGAAATGCACTCCAAATGTGGGAGTGAGATTGCTCGCGAATGGACAGCTAATTCCATATGAATCGTCGTTGATGATCGTTCCCACGCTCTGCGTGAAAACGCCTCAACGGACGCTCCGCGTCCAGCTTCGGAAGGGACGCGGAGCGTCCCGGGCTGCGTTCCCACGCAGAGCGTGGGAACGATCAGAAAAAACGCCGCCCCGTTGAATCGGAGCGGCGTTTTTTCGTTTCGGCGTTTTGCGAACGGTTGCTCAATACCGAAGGATTTTCACTTTTCCATTTTTGGTCCTGGGCAATTCGAACTCGACTTCGCCGCCCACTTTGACCTTCGCATGCAGGGCATCAGGCACTGGAATGCTGAACCGGTACTCTTTGGCCGTCAGAAAAAAACCCGTGGCTTCGGCAAAGGACAGGCATCGTCCCGAGGGCTTCGGCGTGATGGTGCCTTTGCCGGTTTTTTCATCGTAGCTGCTGAAAATACCTTTCATCATCGTGCTCCTTGCACTCGCTAGCCTGACCGCGCCAAGTTCGCGGTGCCACCTTGCATCAAACTGCAAAATCACGGCGACTGCACCTGTCAGAGTTGACAGTGAAAGGCTATCTCAGACCAATGGCTGCAAGGCAAGGTCAGGAATCCCGACGCAAATCCGGCGGAATCGGCAAATCATCCTTCAACGGATCCGGCCGCTTGCCCTTGCCCGCCTGGTGTTGGCGGATCTGGTAGACGTAGGCCAGCACCTGCGCCACTGCCAGATACAGCCCGCCAGGAATTTCCTGCTCAAGCTCAGTTGAGTAATAGATCGAGCGCGCCAGCGCCGGCGATTCAAGCAACATGACGTTGTTGGCCACTGCGATTTCGCGGATTTTCAGGGCGATGAAGTCGCTGCCCTTGGCCAGCAGCACCGGTGCGCCGCCCTTTTCCGAGTCGTATTTGAGTGCGACGGCGTAGTGGGTCGGGTTGGTGATGACCACGTCGGCTTCGGGAATCGCTGCCATCATGCGCCGCTGGGACATTTCGCGCTGGGTCTGGCGGATGCGTTGCTTGACCTCCGGGCGGCCTTCCTGGTCCTTGTGCTCGTCGCGCACTTCCTGCTTGGTCATCAGCAGTTTCTTGTGCGCTTCCCAGAGCTGCACCGGCACGTCGACGGCGGCGATGATGATCAGGCCGCAGGCCAACCACAGCGTGCTCCAGCCCACCAGCAAGACGCTGTGGATGATCGCCATGTCCAGTGGTTCGTGGGCGATGCGCAGAAGATCATCGACGTCGGCGGACAGCACCAACAGTGCCACACCCAGAGTAATCAAAAACTTCGCCAGGGCCTTGAGCAGTTCGACCACAGCCTTGAACGAGAACATGCGTTTGAGGCCGGCGGCCGGGTTCATCCGGCTGAATTTGGGCGCCAGCGACTTTGCCGCGAACAGCCAGCCACCGAGGGAGATCGGCCCGATGATGGCGGCGAGCAACAGGGTGATCATCACCGGCTGAATCGCCAGCAAGGCGATCAGGCCCGACTCCAGCAAGAACCGGCCCATCGCGCCTTGGTCCATGACCACTTCGCGGGACAGGGTGAAGTTCAGGCGCATCACGTCCATCATTTCTTGCGCGAGCATGCCGCCGAAGATCAGCAGCGCAGAGGCACCGGCCATCATCACGGCCAGAGTGTTGAGCTCTTTGGAACGGGCGATTTCACCCTTCTCACGGGAGTCCTTTTTGCGTTTCTCCGTGGGGTCTTCCGTTTTGTCCTGACCGCTTTCGCTCTCTGCCATGACTCAGCGCGCCCGTGCCAGTTCGCGTAGCAACTGCAAGGCCTCGCTGGCCAGCGGTTGATACTGGTTGAGAATGTCCGCGAGCCCCACCCAGACGATGAACAGGCCGAGCACCAAGGTCAGCGGAAAACCGATCGAGAAGATGTTCAGTTGCGGCGCGGCGCGGGTCATCACGCCGAAGGCGATGTTGACTACCAACAGTGCGGTGACGGCCGGCAACACCAGCAGCAGCGCGGCGCCGAGGACCCAGCCGAGCTTGCCGGCCAATTCCCAGTAATGCGCAACCATCAAACCGCCGCCGACCGGCAGCGTGGTGAAGCTTTCAGTGAGGACTTCGAACACCACCAGATGGCCGTTCATCGACAGGAATAGCAACGTCACCAGCATGGTGAAGAACTGCCCGATCACCGCCACCGAAACGCCGTTGGTAGGGTCGATCATCGAGGCGAAGCCCATGCCCATCTGGATCGCGACGATCTGTCCAGCCACGGCAAAGGCCTGGAAGAACAGTTGCAGGGAAAAGCCCAGTACGGCGCCCACCAGAATCTGCTCACCGATCAGCAGCAGGCCGCTGAGATCCAGCGGGCTGACGGCCGGCATCGGCGGCAGCGCCGGGGTGATGACCACGGTGATCGCCAAGGCGAAATACAGGCGCACGCGCCGCGGAATCAGGGTGGTGCCGAACACCGGCATGACCATCAGCATCGAGGCGACGCGAAACAGCGGCAACATGAACGACGCCACCCAGGTGCTGATCTGGGTGTCGGTCAGCTGAAGCAGCGATTGCATGGCTTAGCCGATGACCATCGGAATGTTTTTGTACAGCTGGATGATGTATTCCATGAACGTCTGCACGATCCACGGACCGCCGATGATCAGGGTCACCAGCATCACCAGCAGACGCGGCAGGAAGCTCAGGGTCTGTTCGTTGATCTGCGTGGCGGCCTGGAACATCGACACCAGCAGGCCGACCAGCAGGCTCGGCACCACCAGAATGGCGACCATCATGGTGGTCAGCCACAGGGCTTCACGAAAGATATCGACCGCGACTTCCGGCGTCATGGCGAAACACCTCCAAAACTGCTGGCCAGTGTACCGATGATCAGCGCCCAGCCATCGACCAGCACGAACAGCATGATCTTGAACGGCAGCGAAATGATCAGCGGCGAGAGCATCATCATACCCATGGCCATCAGCACGCTCGCGACAACGAGGTCGATGATCAGGAACGGAATGAAGATCATGAAGCCGATCTGGAAGGCGGTTTTAAGCTCGGAGGTCACGAACGCCGGTACCAGAATGGTCAACGGCGCCTGATCCGGGCTGGCGATGTCGGTGCGCTTGGACAGGCGCATGAACAGCTCCAGATCGCTGGTGCGGGTCTGCGCGAGCATGAAGTCCTTGATCGGCACCTGAGCCTTTTCCACCGCTTGCTGGGCGGTGAGGGTTTCCGCCAGATACGGTTGCAGCGCGTCGTTGTTCACCCGGTCGAACACCGGCGCCATGATGAACAGCGTCAGGAACAGCGCCATGCCGGTGAGGATCTGGTTCGACGGCGTCTGTTGCAGGCCGAGGGCCTGACGCAGGATCGAGAAGACGATGATGATCCGCGTGAAGCTGGTCATCAGGATGACCGCCGCTGGAATAAAGCTCAGCGCGGTCATGATCAGCAGGATCTGCAGACTGACCGAATATTCCTGCGCGCCGTCGGCATTGGTGCCCAGCGTGATCGCCGGGATCGACAACGGATCGGCGGCGAACGCCAGCGGCGCGGCCAGCAACAGGAGCAGCGTCAAGACGATGCGGAGCGCACCCATTACTTCGTATCCTTTTGGTCCTTGCCAAGAATCTTCAGCAGATGCTGAGCAAATTCCGGCGTCGCTTTTTCGCTGGCAGTGGGGACTTCGACCGGCTCTTTGAGCACGTGCAGCGCGGTGATGGTGCCGGGGCTGAGGCCGAGCAGAATCTGCTCGTTGCCGACCTGCACCAGCATCAAGCGGTCACGCGGACCGAGCGCGCGGGAACCGATCAGCTCGATCACCTGGCCCTTGCCCGCCGGCCCCGCCTGTTGCACGCGGCGCAACAGCCAGGCGAGGAAGAAGATCAAGCCCAGCACCAGCAGCAAACCGAACACCAGTTGCGTCAACTGACCGGCCACGCCGCTGTTGACCATTGGCGCGGTGGCGGCAGGCGCGGCAGTGGTTGCGCTCGGCTCGGCAGCCAGCACGCTCAACGGCCATGCCAGCAGCACCCAGAGAAACCTTTTCACTCAGCGCAGCTTCTTGATGCGTTCGCTTGGGCTGATCACGTCGGTCAGGCGGATGCCGAACTTCTCGTTGACCACCACTACTTCGCCGTGGGCGATCAAGGTGCCGTTGACCAGCACGTCGAGCGGCTCACCGGCCAGACGATCGAGCTCGATCACCGAACCCTGGTTGAGTTGCAGCAGGTTGCGGATGTTGATGTCGGTGCTGCCGACTTCCATGGAAATCGACACCGGGATGTCGAGGATCACGTCCAGGTTAGGACCGTCGAGGGTCACCGGATCGTTGTTCTTCGGCACGCTGCCGAACTCTTCCATCGGCAGACGGTTGGAGCTGGAAGTGCCTGCGTCGGCAGCCAGCAGTGCATCGATGTCAGCCTGGCCGGCATCACCGGTTTCTTCCAGGGCCGCAGCCCATTCATCGGCCAGTGCCTGGTCGTCCTGCGCGTTCATATCGTCGTTCATCATGTGTCCTCGGCGGGCAACAATTCGGTTAAATACGGGGGTGAAAAGCGCCGCCTCAGCGACGCTCGATCGGCTCGATCACCTGCAACGCGAGGTTGCCTTTGTGCGAGCCCATCTTGACCTTGAAGGCCGGCACGCCGTTGG
This sequence comes from Pseudomonas sp. CCNWLW23, assembly GCF_037095675.1. Lineage (NCBI taxonomy): Bacteria > Pseudomonadati > Pseudomonadota > Gammaproteobacteria > Pseudomonadales > Pseudomonadaceae > Pseudomonas > Pseudomonas sp. CCNWLW23. Next base: position 10,706 of record NZ_JBAWKM010000017.1, read on the forward strand.
CGCGCATGATCATGTCTTCCGGCATCTCGACCGGGATCACATCGCCCGGTTGCATGTGCAGGATGTCGCGCAACTTCAACTGGCGGCGGGCTACGGTGGCACCGATCGGCACGTCGACATCGAGCACGTCCTGGCGCAGGGCGTTGACCCAGCGCTCGTCCTGATCGTCGAGGTCGGACTGGAAACCGGCGTCGAGCATCTCGCGCACCGGCTCGATCATCGAGTACGGCATGGTCACGTGCAGATCGCCGCCACCGCCATCGAGTTCGATGTGGAAGGTGGAGACCACAATCGCTTCGCTCGGGCCGACGATGTTGGCCATGGCCGGGTTCACTTCCGAGTTGATGTACTCGAAATTGACTTCCATGATCGCCTGCCAGGCTTCCTTCAAATCGACGAAAGCCTGTTCCAGCACCATGCGCACTACGCGCAGTTCGGTCGGGGTGAACTCACGCCCTTCGATCTTGGCGTGACGGCCGTCACCACCGAAAAAGTTGTCCACCAGCTTGAACACCAGTTTGGCGTCGAGGATGAACAGCGCGGTGCCACGCAGCGGTTTGATCTTGACCAGGTTGAGGCTGGTCGGCACGTACAGCGAGTGCACGTATTCGCCGAACTTCATCACCTGCACGCCACCGACAGCCACGTCCGCCGAGCGGCGCAGCATGTTGAACATGCTGATGCGGGTGTAGCGGGCAAAGCGCTCGTTGATCATTTCCAGCGTCGGCATGCGTCCACGGACGATGCGATCCTGGCTGGTCAGGTCGTAGCTTTTGACACTGCCGGGTTCGGCAGCATTATCGGTCTGTACCAGACCATCATCGACGCCATGCAGCAGCGCATCGATTTCATCCTGGGACAGCAGATCCTGCACGGCCATGTCGTGTTCCTACTGCAGTACGAAATTAGTGAAAAGCAACTGTTCGATGACCACTTTGCCCAGTTCTTTCTGCGCCACTTCCTGGACGCTGGCGGTGGCCTTCTGGCGCAACATCTCTTGTCCGACCGGGGTCGCCAGTGTGGCGAAATCCTGACCGGAGAAGAGCATCACCAGGTTGTTGCGGATAACCGGCATGTGCACTTTGAGCGCGTCCAGATCGGCCTGATTACGCGCCAGCATGGTGATGCTAACCTGCATGTAGCGCTGACGGCCGTTCTGGTTGTAGTTGGCAACGAAGGCCGGCGCCATCGGCTCGAAAATCGCCGCCTGCTTGCCGACCGGCGCTGCTTCAGCGGCCTCGGCAGGCTTGCTCTGCGCGCCGTGCATGAAGAACCACGTCGCCCCGACGGATGCACCAATGGCTACCAGCAACGCCAGCACGATCACGATGATCAGCTTGAGTTTGCCTTTGGTTGCGGGGTCTTTTACTGCTGCAGCTTCGCTCTTCGCCATGCCAATAATCCGTCACTAATCGGGGGTTTCACAGTCGCACGGCAAGGCAAGAGCAAGTGTTATGCCAGAAGTGTCGGAGGTCGAGAACGACGCTAAAGTCAAAAACACCCTCACCCCAGCCCTCTCCGGGAGGGAGAGGGGGCCGACCGAGATGTAATGGGGCTGGACATCGACCTGCACAACCGAGGTGATTGCAAGTTCAGGGCGGGAATCAACAGGTCGCCGAATGTCGAACGGATTCAGCGATGCTCGTTCAGGTCGGCGTAGTTCTTCAAGATTCCCCAATCGGTCCCCTCTCCCTCTGGGAGAGGGCTAGGGTGAGGGGGCTCTTGATTTGATCAGGCGTAATAGTCGACCGCGCTGGTGCCGATGACGCTGGTGGTCTGCGCGGCAACTTCCGCCACTGTAGCCGGTGCCAATTCTTCATCCACCGAATCAAGACGCCCACCCGCCGCGCTGGTCCGGCCACTCTGCCCCTGCTGCGCCTGCTCCTGACCTTGCTGCCCCTGCCAGCCACGGTTCTGGTCGGCGACGTTGACGTCGACCTGGCCCATGCCCTGCTGGTTGAACATGTCGCGCAGGCGGTGCATCTGGCTGTCGAGCGCTTCACGCACGCTCGGATGCGCGCTCATGAAGGTGACCTGGGTCTGCTGATCGGGAACCATGTTCACGCGGATATCCAGGCGCCCCAGCTCCGCCGGCTGCAACTGAATGTCGGCGGCCTTCAGGTTGACGCTGGACAGGTACATGACGCGGTTGACCACTTCTTCGGTCCAGCCGCTCTGGTGCATGGCGATCGGCTGATTCACCGGCAGCGCATTCGCGGTTTTCGGCGTAGCGGCCTGGGTCAGTGCCGCCAGACGGTTGGCGAAGTCGTCGACGCGGGTGTCGCTGGTCGCGGATTTCAAATCTTTCAAACCATCGTCGATCAACCCGCTGAAAGCTTGTTCGCCGCCCTGACTGGTGCTGTCCTTGTCGGCCTGCACGTCGAGCATGCTGGCCATGCCGGCGGCGAAGTTCTGCGCGGCGGTCAACTCGCCATCGGCCTGAGCCTGAGCAGGCGAGGCTTTCGGTTGCGCCTGGCTGGCGGCAGAAATATGCCCGCCCTGCTCCATCGCCATGCGCACGGCCGGCAGGGAATCGAGCGGGTCGGCTGTCGGATCAAATTCGCTGTCGGTAGCCGCCGGATCTTTGACCATGCCCGACACGACCGCCAATGCAGGCGTTTCGGTTTCCGGCTGGGCTGGGGTGGCGACTGCCGGGACCTGCACCACAGGCGCTGCCACCAACGGCTGAACGACTTGCGCCAAGGCCGGATCAAGCGCCGGATCTACAGGCGCGGCATCGGCCACAGGGGTTTGTAACGTTTCAGTGGTGTCATCGGCAGTGGCAGTCGCGTCGTCGCTCGTCGCCGCTTTGTCGGCAGGCAACGCTTTGCCGCTTTCGGCAACTGCTGGCTCGGGCGCGGCAGACTGGTCTTTGCCAATATCCTTTTTGCCGCTGCTGTCAGCGACTTTATCGCGTGCCGGCTTGACTGAATTATCGGCGCTTGCGGCAGGCTTGGCCGGCGCCTGATCGGCAAACACTCTGGCGAAGCTGGAAGCCTTGTCACCGGCGTCTGCGGCCATTGCCGACGATTTGGCAGAGGCGGCTTGCGCCTTGGCCTGAGCGGCGGTCTGAAGAAGAATGTTGGGGGTCGCAGGCATGACACGGTCTCCGCTGCACTGGGATCGTAGGTACAGTTGAGCAAGATGACTGCAAGTGCCGGGCCAGTTTGGCCAGACACTTGCGAAAAGCGCCGGGCGGCGACTTCAGTGGATGTGGGCGTGGTGCTTTTCGCTTTCGTACACCGGGCGTACTTCGGCGAATTCGGCATGGATATCGGCCACCAGTTGAGCGAGCGCTTCCGGACTTTTGTCCTTGGCATTCGACTCAAGGTCCTGGCACAACTCGGCCAGTCGAACCGCGCCCATGTTGCTGGCACTGCCCTTGAAGCTATGGGCTGCATCGGAAAGCGCTTTGGCGCTGGTGCTGTCCTGCAACTCGTGCAGGCGGCTTTGCGAATCTGCCAGAAAAGTCTCCAGCAATTCCGTATAGCCGTCCTCCATCACCTCGCGCAAAGTGTCGAGGACTTCGCGATCTACATGTGTGTCTGTCACTTGCTCACTCCTTGATCAAGAATGGGCGGATTATGCCTCAATCTCCCAGAAAAACTCCACGCTGGCACTACGACCCTGGTCAGACCAACTGGCGTTGCGCCCCAGTTGCCGGACCAGACCGATGCCGCGTCCCGACAAGCGGACGTTATCCACGGGCCGCTCCATGACCCGCGCCACATCAAAGCCCTTGCCGCTGTCCTCGACGCGGATGACCAGTCGCCCGCCCTCGCCTTGCGGCTGGACCTGCAGATGCACGCGCACGAAACCGTCTTGCAGCGCCTCCAGCCGCGCCGCGCGCATTTCATAGTAGCGGGCGAAACCTGCCGCATCGCGTTTAAGGCTGGAATCCAGCCCGAGCACGCCGTGCTCCAGGCCATTGGAATACAACTCGGCGAGCACGCTGTACAGCGCCCCGCTCTGCGCGCGCAGGCCATGCACCTCAAGCAGCAACTGCAAGAGGAACGGCAACGGATTGAAGCGCCTGAGCGTGGCGCCGCGAAATTCGAAACTGGCCGACCAGTCCAGCGGGCACGACTGGCCGCTGTCGGAATACACCGGCGCCGCGCCGTGCGTCTGCGCCGACTCAAGCAGACTGACCTCGACCATGCTCACATCATCACGGGCCTGTCCGCGAAAATCGCGCAGTGCCTGTTCGATATCCTCGAACAACCGATCCGGCTCGCGGTTCGCCGCAAACACCTGCTGCAAACGTTCGACACCGAACAACTGGTCATTGGCATCGCAGGTATCGATCACTCCGTCCGATAGCAGAAACACCCGATCATCGACGGCCATCGGATACACATCCGTACGGTCATCGAAGGCTTGCGCGCTGAGAATCCCCAGGGGCAAATGCCGCGCCGGCAAGGGCACGCGCTCGCCACTGGCCATGCGGTGCAAGTAACCGTCGGGCATGCCGCCGTTCCACACCTCCACCGAACGGCTCTGGAAACTCAGACTGAGCAACGTAGCGCAGCAGAACATGTCCACCGGCAGGATGCGCTTGAGCTTGGCGTTCATCTCACGCAGGGTTTCGGCCAGGCCGTAGCCTTTGGCGGTCATCCCATAAAACACTTCGGCCAGCGGCATCGCCCCCACCGCTGCCGGCAAGCCATGCCCGGTGAAATCGCCGAGCATGACGTGCATGTCGCCGGACGGCGTGTACGCCGCCAGCAACAAGTCACCGTTGAACAGCGCGTAAGGCGATTGCAGGTATCGGATGTTCGGCGCGCTCAGGCAACCGGAATGCGCGACCTTGTCGAACACCGCTTTGGCCACGCGTTGTTCATTGAGCAGATAGTCGTGATGTCTGGCGATCAGATCGCGCTGCTGCAGGACCGTTGCCTGAAGGCGGCGCAAGCGATCCATCGCCTTGATTTTGGCGGCGAGTATCACTTGGTTGTACGGCTTCGCCAGAAAGTCGTCGCCGCCAGCCTCCAGACACCGAGCCAGCGCTTCACTCTCGGTCAGCGAGGTGAGGAAGATGATCGGCACTAATGCTTCACCCGCCAGTGCCTTGATCTGCCGCGCCGCTTCGAAGCCGTCCATCACCGGCATCAGCGCGTCCATCAACACCAGATCGGGCTGCTGCTCTTTGAACGTTTCGACCGCCTCGGCACCATTGGCCGCTGTGAGCACCTGATGGCCCTGACGGCGGACGATGGTCGACAGCAGCAGCCGGTCGGCGGCGCTGTCTTCGGCGATAAGAATGGTCAGCGGCTCTTGCGCCTGCATGGGCGTCAACTGATGTCGAAGAGTTTGTCGAAGTTGGAAATCGCGAGGATTTTCTTCACATCGGAGCTGCTGTTGACGACACGGATATCCGACTCGTCGCCACCGGCATGATCACGCAGCAAAAGCAGCATGCCCAGCGCGGAGCTGTCGAGGTAAGTAGCCTCTTTGAGATCGACCACGATGGATTCGGGTTTGTGTGGGAGCCGCTCGTACGACTCGCGAAATTCCTGATGGCGACCGAAATCGAACCGGCCTTTGACGGCGATGGTGAGCTTTTTCTGGTCTGGAGAGACTTCTGTAACGACTGACATTGACTGGCTTCCTTGTCATTGACGAACCTGTACAAGGTGTAGCACCTGGATAGGGTTGGGGCAAGGCGCAACGGTTGAACAAGTGTGGGATCGAGCCTGCTCGCGAAGGCGTTCTGGCAGTTGACTACAGGGTTGACTGACACGGCGCTTTCGCGAGCAGGCTCGCTCCCACAGAGTTTGGCGGTGTGATTTAGAAGGCATCACGCCGTGGCAAACGCTGTGACAGTTCATCGAGCAGCTTCTGCTCGCGCTTGTCTTCCAGGCGTTGCGCTTCATCACGATAGCGCTGCACCAGTTTGCGCAAACCCTCGACGCGGGCAAACGCCTGCTGCCATTCCTCACGCGCCTTGTCGAGCTTGTTCTGGTGCCAGACCAGGCTCTGCCGTTGCTGGTCGACGGCGGTGTCGAGTTGCGCCAGAAACCCCTGAAAACCCAGCAGCCATTGCCCGGTCACGCCAGTGCTGCCGCGCACGATCCACTGCTGCGAGTAATCCAGACGAAAGGCATTGAGGTCGGCCAGTTTGCTTTCGGCAACTTTGACCTGGCCCTGAAAGTAGGCGAGGCGCTGCACGGCGGCTTTCTCGGCCTTTTCGGCCATGTCCACCACCGGTGCCAGGCGCGCGGCGCGGCTGACGGCCATGGCCGGTTACCCGCCCGCCGCAGGGGCGAACAGGGTTTCCAGATAGGCCTGGCTTTCACCCAGATTGATTTTGTCGTTGAGGCCCTGGCGCTGATACCTGACCAACTGCGGTTGCAGGGAAATCGCCAGATCGGTCTCGCGATCGCCACCGGCCACGTAGGCACCGACGCTGATCAAATCACGGCTCTGCTGATAGCGCGACCACAACTGCTTGAAGTACTGCGCGCGCTGCATGTGATCCGGCGAAACCACCGCCGGCATCACCCGGCTGATCGAGGCTTCGATGTCGATCGCCGGATAGTGACCTTCCTCGGCCAGGCGTCGTGACAGCACGATATGGCCGTCGAGCACGCCCCGCGCCGAGTCGGCAATCGGGTCCTGCTGGTCGTCGCCTTCGGACAGTACGGTGTAGAACGCCGTGATGGATCCACCGCCCTTTTCCGCGTTACCGGCGCGCTCCACCAGTTTCGGCAGTTTGGCGAACACCGAGGGCGGATAGCCCTTGGTTGCTGGCGGTTCGCCGATGGCCAGAGCGATTTCCCGCTGGGCCTGGGCGAAACGGGTCAGCGAGTCCATCAGCAGCAGAACGTTCTTGCCCTTGTCGCGGAAATACTCGGCGATGCGCGTGCAATACATTGCCGCGCGCATACGCATCAGCGGTGCGTCGTCCGCTGGCGAGGCGACCACTACCGAACGTTTGAGGCCTTCTTCACCGAGAATGTGTTCGATGAATTCTTTAACTTCGCGACCACGCTCACCGATCAGGCCGACGACGATGATGTCGGCCTCGGTGAAGCGGGTCATCATGCCCAACAGCACCGATTTACCGACACCGGTACCGGCGAACAGACCCAGACGCTGGCCACGGCCGACCGTCAGCAAACCGTTGATGCAACGGATGCCGACGTCCAGCGGTACGCTGATCGGATCACGGTTGAGCGGGTTGATGGTCGGGCCGTCCATCGGCACCCAGTCTTCGGCCTTCATGCCGCCCTTGCCGTCCAGCGCGCGGCCGGCGCCGTCGAGGACACGGCCAAGCATGCTCATGCCCATCGGCAAACGGCCGGTATCGGCCAGCGGCACCACGCGGGCGCCCGGGGCGATGCCGGCGACGCTGCCGACCGGCATCAGAAAGACTTTGCTGCCGGAAAAACCCATGACTTCCGCTTCCACCTGGGACGGGTGGTAGCTGTCGTCATTGATCACCATGCAACGGGTGCCCATGGCGGCGCGCAAGCCTTCGGCTTCGAGGGTCAGGCCGACCATGCGCAGCAGCCGACCTTCAAGGATCGGCGCGCCGGCAATCTCGGTGGCCTCGGCGTAGGTGCTCAGGCGCTTGGCGAAGCTGGTGCGTTCAAGGCGCATCGCTGGCGTCCGCGCGCGGCTCGTCAGAGTCGACAGCCACTGGGGTGTCTTCGGGAATGTCCAGACTCAAGTCCGGCGTTGCCGGGTGCAGGGCTTGCTCGTGCAATTGGTCGAACAGCTTGGCCATGACCTGGGTCACCCGCGATTCGACGCTGGCGTCGATGCGGCTGTGTTCGGTTTCAACCCGGCAGCCGCCCGGCAACAGCGACTCGTCTTCAACGATGCGCCAGGTTTCTTCGTGGCGTTCGCGCAGGGCTTTGACCTGGGCGAAATCCTGCGGATTGACGTATAGGCGCACGTTTTCCACGCCCAGCGGCAATAGCTTGAGGGCATCGCGCATGACGTGTTCGATCTGCGTCGAATCGATGGCCAGTTCGCGCTTGATCACCTGCTTGGTGATGTGTTGCACGAGGTCGACCAGCGACTTTTCAATCTGCGTATCTTGCTCGGCGATCGGTTCGAACAGGTTGGCCATCAACAGCTCGAGGCTGGCGATTTTCGCCGCCAGCGCTGTTTCGGCTTCCTGACGCACCTTCAGCGTGGTGCTGTGAAAACCTTCCTTTTCGCCAATGGCGAAGCCCTCGTTGTAAGCCTCCTGACGGATGCTTTCGAGTTCTTCCAGGGTCAGTGGCTGGACTTCTTCCAGCGGCACTTCTTCCATTTCCGGCGGTTCGGGCTCCGGCTCCGGCTCGGGTTCCGGTTTCGGCGGGTCGAAGCTGGGCAGCGCCCAGGATTCGAAACCACGAACATCGCGGGCGCGGATCAGATCCGTCACAGACTCGTCAGGCTTATCCATGAGCTTAGATCATTTCCTCGCCGCCCTTGCCACCGAGCACGATCTCGCCGGCTTCGGCCATACGACGGGCAATGGTGAGGATTTCCTTCTGTGCGGTTTCGACGTCGCTGACGCGCACCGGGCCTTTCGCCTCGAGGTCGTCGCGCAACAGTTCGGCAGCACGCTTGGACATGTTCTTGAAGATCTTTTCCTTGACGCCTTCGTCCGAACCCTTGAGGGCCAGTACCAGCACGTCCGAAGACACTTCGCGCAACAGCGCCTGGATGCCACGGTCGTCGACGTCGGCAAGGTTGTTGAAGACGAACATGAGGTCTTCGATCTGACCGGACAGGTCCTCGTCGACTTCGCGGATCGAGTCCATGAGCTGGCCTTCGATCGAGCTGTCGAGAAAGTTCATGATGTCGGCCGCACGCTTGATGCCACCCAAGGTGGTGCGCGAGGCGTTCGAGTTGCCGGAGAACTGCTTCTCGAGAATCTGGTTGAGTTCTTTCAACGCTGCCGGTTGCACGGTGTTCAACGACGAAACGCGCAGGATGATGTCCAGACGCACTTTATGGTCGAAGTTGCCGAGCACTTCACCGGCCTGATCCGGGTCGAGGTACGCGACCACGATCGCCTGGATCTGCGGGTGTTCGTAACGGATGACGTCAGCGACTGCGCGCGGCTCCATCCATTTCAGGCTGTCGAGGCCGCTGGTGTTGCCACCGAGCAGGATGCGGTCGATCAGGCCGTTGGCCTTGTCTTCGCCCAGGGCCTGGGTGAGCATCTTGCGCACGTAGTCGTCGGAACCGACGCCGAGGCTGGTCTGATCGCCGACGATGTCGACGAACTCGCTCATCACCTGCTCGACCTGTTCGCGATGGACGTTGCCCATCTGCGCCATGGCCACGCCGACGCGCTGAACCTCTTTGGGGCCCATGTGGCGCAGCACTTGCGCAGCATCGGTCGAACCCAGGGACAGCAGCAGAATCGCGGCTTTGTCGACCTTGGTCAGTTTGACGGTGGCGGCTCGGTTATCACTCATCTGCGTTAATCCACTCTTTCACGACCTGAGCCACGCGACCCGGGTCTTCAGCTACCAGACTCTTGATTGCATTCAGCTGCGCGTCATAACCCTCGCTCGGGCTCGGCAACAGAATGCTCTGCGGACCACCGAGGCTCACGCGGTCGTTGGCCAGTTCGCCGTCCAGGCCGCCCATGCCACCGAGTTCCACGTCGCTGCCCAGACCGGCCAGCTCCTTGCCTTTGCCACCGCCGGTGATGTTGTTGAGCACCGGACGCAGCACACCAAACACCAGTACGAGGATGAACAGCACACCCAGCACTTGTTTGACGATGTCCCAGAACCATGGCTGGGAGTAGAACGGAATATCGGCAATCACTTCGCCACGCTCGGCGGAGAACGGCATGTTGATCACGCTGACGCTGTCGCCACGGCTGGCGTCGAAACCGACGGCGTCCTGCACCAGACGAGTGAAGCGCGCCAATTCGTCGGCGCTCCACGGCGCACGGCTGGTTTCACCGTTGGCCGGGTTGATCTTGACCTGATCGTCGACTACCACCGACACCGACAGGCGATTGAGACGGCCCTGCTGCTGCTTGGTGTGGCTGATCGAACGGTCGAGCTCGAAGTTCTTGGTCGATTGTTGACGCTTGTCCGCCGGGTACGGCGCGAGCATTGGCTGGCCGGTGGCCGGGTCCATGATCTGCTGACCGTTGGCGTCAACCAGTGGCTGACCCGGCTGGATCATCCCGGCCGGTGCGGCGGTGCCACCGGTGGTCTGCGGCGCCGAGGCAGGCGCCGGTGGCTGGTTGCTCAGGGCACCCGGCACACCTTGCGGACCATTGCTGGCGGTACGTTGTTCGTTGACCGACTGCTCGCTGCGCAACGCCGGTTGGTCCGGGTTGAATTGCTCGGCAGTCGATTCGACGGCACTGAAATCGACGTCGGCCGAAACTTCAGCCTTGTAGCGATCGTTGCCCAGTACCGGTTGCAGAATGTTGTGCACGCGCTGGGTGAGCATGCTTTCCATGCGGCGGCTGTAATCGAACTGCTTGCCGGCCATGGTCATTTCCGAGTTCTCCGCCTGATCGGAGAGCAGGTTGCCCTTCTGATCGACGACGGTGATCTGCGATTTGCTCAACTCGGGCACGGAAGTCGCCACCAGGTTGATGATCGCCACCACCTGACCCGGCTCCAGCGAACGCCCGCTGTACAGCTCGACCAGTACCGAAGCGCTCGGCTTGCGCTCGTCACGGACGAACACCGAACTCTTCGGAATCGCCAGGTGCACGCGTGCACCCTTGACGTTGTTCAGGCTGGAAATGGTCCGCGCCAGTTCGCCTTCGAGGCCGCGACGATAACGGGTCGCTTCCATGAACTGGCTGGTGCCCAGACCCTGTTCCTTGTCGAGGATTTCGAAACCGATGTTGCCGTCGCTGGGAGTGACACCAGCGGCAGCGAGTTTCATCCGCGCACGGGACAGGTCGTCGGCCTTGACCAGCAAGGCGCCGGAATTGGGTTCTACGTTGTAAGGGATGTCAGCGGCGGCCAGGGTTTCCATGACCTGCTTGGCGTCCATGCCGGCAAGGCTGCCGTACAGTGGACGGTAATCCGGCTGCTGCGACCACAGCACCACGGCAAAGCCAATCGCCACGCTCGCAGCCAGACCGACCAACAGGCCGACCTGACGCAGCACGGTCATCTGGGAAAGGTTTTCCAGAAAGGACAGGCCGAACAGCGGCGGTTTGCCGTCGATCGGGGTGGCCTTGGCCGGAACGTTATCAGCGACTGCTTCTGCCATGACTTATTTCGCCCTTAAACCGGCATCTGCATGATGTCTTGGTAAGCCTGGACCAGCTTGTTGCGCACCTGGGTCAGAGCCTGGAACGACACGCTGGCTTTTTGCGACGCAATCATGACGTCGGTCAGGTCGACACCGCTCTTGCCGATCTCGAACGCGTTGGCCAGTTGAGTCGACGCCTGCTGGGTATCGCTGACTTTATTGATCGCCTGACCGAGCATGTCGGAAAAGCTGCTGCCCGCGATTTCAGGGACAGCGGCAGTCGATTTACGCGCAGACATGGCATCCACTTTCATGGCCTGCATGTCCATCATCAACCGATTAAATTCAATACCTTGGCTCATGGTCTACTCTCTTGGGCGGCCCGCAATTTTTTGACACTCACTCGGCGGGTACACAGGTATTAGCAACAAGGGTGCCAGCTAGTGGGCACCCTTCTGAGAAAAGCATCTGGAATGTTTTGCAGCATCAATCAGGTGGCGAACAGATAGCCTTCGACGTCCATCCCGGCGTCGCGCATTTGCGCCAGTTTGTAGCGCAGAGTCCGCGGGCTGATGCCGAGCTTTTCGGCAGCTTCCTTGCGCCGGCCACGCTCAGCGCGCAGGGTGTCGATGATCATCTGAAACTCCCGGCGGCGCAGGTCATCGCCCAGGGCGCCGGAGGAGTCCGCCTCGATTTCCACCTCGCGGATCACCGGTGCCGGGACCGGCAGCGGCGCAAATGTCACCGCACCGCTCAGGCAAAAATCCTGCGGCTGAATCAAACCGCCCTGCTGCAGGATCAGCGCGCGCTGAATGGCGTTGTCCAGTTCACGCACATTGCCCGGCCACGGGTACGCGGTCAGACATGCTTGAGCTTCGGGGGACAGCTTCGCTGCTGCGTGCTTCATTTTATTGACGTGTTTGGCCAGCAACTTTTCCGCCAGCGGCAGGATATCGGCAGTGCGTTCGCGAAGTGGACGCCAGGCCAGAGGGAAAACCGACAAGCGGTAAAACAGGTCTTCGCGAAAACGCCCCGCCGCCACTTCGCCGGCCAGATCACGGTTGGTCGTGGCGACCACGCGAATATCCAGACTGATCGGCTTGCGCGCGCCCACTCGCTCCACTTCACGCTCTTGCAGAACGCGCAGCAACTTGGCTTGCAGGCCCAGGGGCATTTCGGAAATTTCGTCGAGCAGAATGGTGCCGCCGTCCGCCTGCTCGAACTTGCCGGCCTGCGAAGCGATGGCGCCGGTGAACGAACCTTTCTCATGACCGAACAATGTCGCTTCGAGCATGTTGTCGGGGATCGCCGCGCAGTTGATTGCGATAAACGGCTGGCTCGCCCGCCGCGATTGCTGGTGAATGTAGCGCGCCAGCACTTCTTTACCGGTGCCGGACTCGCCGGAGATCAACACAGTCGAGTCACTGCGCGCGACCCGTGCCGCCAATTCAAGCAACTGCGCACTTGCCGGCTCGACGGCGACTGGACCATCCGCTTCGCCAGCGTCAATGCTGCCCAAGGCATGGCGCGCCACCAGATCGAGCAGCGCTTTGGGCTCGAACGGCTTGACCAGATAATCCGCCGCACCCTGGCGCATCGCATCGACCGCACGCTCGACGGCGCCGTGTGCGGTCATCAGCAGCACCGGCAATTGCGGCTGGCGCGCGCGCAGCAACGCGAGCAATTGGTGACCGTCCATGCCCGGCATGTTGACGTCACTGACCACCAGGCTGAAGGCTTGCTGCGCCACGGCCGTCAGCGCTTCTTCGGCGCTGCCGACGGCGTGATAGTCGTGGCCGGCGAGGAGCAGCGTATCGGCCAGCGCTTCGCGCAACGAACGGTCATCCTCGACCAGCAACACCTTGATGCCCATGACGTTTATTCAACTCCCTGTGCAGCGGAAAAAAGTGGCAGGCTGACCTGCGCGCAGGTGCCGCGCCCGACTCGCGAGCGCAGGGTCAATTCTCCCTGATGCGCACGGGCCACCGCTTTGACCACGGTCAGGCCGAGGCCTGTGCCGGTGACTTTGGTAGTAAAAAAAGGCTCGCCGAGGCGCGCCAAAACTGTCGGCTCAATGCCGCTGCCGCTGTCACTGACACACAAGCGCAGGGTGTTGCCTCTGGTGTAGCAATGCACTTTCAGCCGCGCTTCGCCGGCGCTGGCCTGAATGGCGTTTTCAATCAGATTCAGCAGCGCGCCGACCAGTGTGTCGCGGTTGCACAGCAGCTCACCGGCATGGCTGTCGCACTGCCAGCGGATCGGCAGATCCTGCACATGGGTCAGCGCCGCTGCCTGCAGCGATTGCATCAAGGCATTGGGCGAAATGCGGTCGGTCAGCGGTAATTCACCGCGAGCGAACACCAGCATGTCGCGCACTTGATGTTCCAGTTCGTGCAGACGCTCTTTCAGGCGCCCGGCAAAGCGTTGCTGGGTTTCCACCGGCAATTGCTGTTCGGTCAAATGGCTGGCGTAAAGCAAAGCGGCGGACAGCGGCGTGCGAATCTGGTGGGCCAGAGACGCAACCATGCGCCCCAGCGACGACAAACGCTCATGCCGTGCCAGTTGATCCTGAAGATGCCGGGTTTCGGTCAAGTCGTTGAGCAGCACCAACTGCCCCGGCTCGGCATCCAGCGAGCGGGTGGAAATCGACAGACGTCGACCGTTTTTCAAGGAGATTTCGTGACCGTCGTCTTCACGGGGAGCGAAGCAGCGTGCGATCACATGGCGCCAGAGTTCGCCTTCGAGTGGCGAGCCGAGCAGATCGATGGCGGCCGGATTGGCTTCGCGTACCAGACCGTGGCCGTCGATGACGATGACGCCGCCGGGCAGCAGGTCGAGAAGGTTTTGCAGGCGATTGGCCAGGCGTTCTTTTTCCGCCAGTTCCTGCATGCGTTGGGCGCTGACCACGGCCAGCTCACCCTTGAGTTCGGTGACCCGCGCTTCGAGCAGGCTGTAGGAGTCGGTCAGCTGGCTCGACATCTGGCTGAACAGCTGGAAGGCCTGCTCAAGCCCCTGACGACTTGCCTGCTCTACGGACGAGGGTTGCCCCACGATATTGGAGGCAGAAGAGATCTGGGCGGCTTGGGGCATTGGGCTCTCTCGCTTGGCTGACCGTCAGTGAAACGGAACGTTGCGAGGGCTATAGCAATACCCGTGCCTAAAAAAAACCGCTTATAAAATGAAGCGCTTGAAAAACAGGCGTCAATCATCCGCCTGTTCATCTCCTCCAGCCCGGCTCATGCCGTACTTGCGCATCTTCTCGACCAGGGTGGTGCGACGGATGCGCAGACGTTCAGCGGCCCGTGCCACGATGCCATTGGCATCGTCCAGCGCTTGCTGAATCAGGCCTTGCTCCAGACCACCGAGGTAGTCCTTGAGATCGAGGCCTTCCGGCGGCAGCAGTGCACTGGCGCTGAAATCCGGCGTATGGCCGTTGATCGCCACGCGCTCTTCCAGATCGCTGCGCAGGCTGTCGACCATCTGCTCGTCTTCGTCGTCGACGTAGCGGAATTTCTTCGGCAACTCGACCACGCCGATCACCCCGTACGGGTGCATGATCGCCATGCGCTCGACCAGGTTGGCCAGCTCGCGGACGTTGCCCGGCCAGCCGTGACGGCACAGCGACATGATCGCCGCCGAGTTGAAACGGATCGAACCGCGCTTCTCGTGCTCCATGCGCGAGATCAGTTCGTTCATCAGCAGCGGGATGTCTTCGACGCGCTCACGCAGTGGCGCCATCTCGATCGGGAACACGTTCAGGCGATAGTAGAGGTCTTCGCGGAACGAGCCGATCTCGATCATGCTTTCGAGATTCTTGTGCGTTGCGGCAATGATGCGCACGTCGACGCTCTGGGTCTTGTTGCTGCCCACGCGTTCGAAGGTGCGCTCTTGCAATACGCGCAGCAGCTTGACCTGCATCGGCAGCGGCATGTCGCCGATTTCGTCGAGGAACAGCGTACCGCCGTTGGCCAGCTCAAAGCGCCCGGCACGGCTGGTGATCGCGCCAGTGAAAGCGCCCTTCTCGTGGCCGAACAGTTCGCTTTCGAGCAGCTCTGCAGGGATCGCCCCGCAGTTGACCGGCACGAACGGCGCGTCGCGGCGCTTGGAGTGGTAATGCAGGTTGCGCGCGACCACTTCCTTGCCGGTGCCGGACTCGCCGAGGATCAGCACGCTGGCGTCGGTATCGGCCACTTGCTGCATCATCTGCCGCACGTGCTGAATCGCACGGCTGGTGCCGACAAGACTGCGGAAAAGATTGGGTTCGCGATGACGGCCGCGTTCGCGGGCCTGGTCGTACATTTCGCGATAGACCTGGGCGCGGTGCAGCGAATCGAGCAATTTGCTGTAGCTGGGCGGCATTTCCAGGGTCGACAGCACGCGGCGACGCTGGTCTTCAGGCAGGTCAACGGAAGAATTATCGCCCATTAACAAAACCGGAAGGAACTCATCCCAGGTTGCGAGTGTCTTTAGCAAGCCCAAAAGCGCGCCAGGAGCATTGACGGTCCCGATCAGTACGCAAATGACTTCACGACTAGACGACAAAGAGCCGACAGCCTGCTGCCAGTCATGGCTGCCGCAGGGTAAATTTTCTTCGCCAAGAAAATTCAGAATCACCGCCAGGTCGCGGCGGCGGACGCTATCGTCATCGATCAGCAGAATTTTGGTTTCACGCCACATGCAATAGCAACTTCCCTAGTCAACTCAATGCCCGAAAAATAAGGCAAGCGAGACGCTTGCAGGACACCATGTGCCTGTAGACGCCCTAAACCTGATAATAGCCACTAGTTAAGTCAAAAAACCGTGCACAGTCAAATTTATGGCGCACATCTCTGTTTCAACTGACGGTTAATCAACCAAACAGATGGTAAACCTTTGCAGCCTTTTGCGCTTGGGTGATCTGCGACATCTCGTTGGCTATCGCCTGCCGCTCGCCCATTGCTACCTCGAGAAGCTCTTTGTAGACGAATAGCAGCTCCTCAAGGTTGTCGCGCAGTGCTACTTCGTCCAGCGAAGCTTCCGCCATGACGTCTTCCATGCAGGAACGGCAAGCCAGATCCAACTCACCAATGGCTTCCCAGTTTCGTTCGGCCAATGCTCCGACCAACGCTTCACGGGTATCGGCTATTCGCTGCAATACAAGACTCATGGTGCTCTCCTTCAGAACTGCGGAGCCGGCACAGGCGCGATGGCGTCCCAGCCTTCTTTTACCGTTGTCAGCAGACCGGCCACTTCATCGAGGACACGCGGATCACTGCTGATGTTGGCCTCGGCGAGGCGCTTCATCATGTAGATGTACAGGCCATCCAGATCGGCCAGTGCCTCGGCGTTGTTCTCAAGGTCGAGACCTTCACGCAGGCCACTGACAATGCCGATGGCCTTGCTGATCGCCGTGCATTTGGCGGGGATGTCCTTGCGCTCGATCGCGCCCTTGGCCTGAGCAATACGGGCCAGTCCACCTTCCATCAACATTTGCACCAGGCGGTGCGGGCTCGCTTCGGACGTCTGCGCATGGGCGCCGACTTTCTGGTACTGCCGAAGGGCTAACATCGGGTTCATGTTCTACCTCATTGCCACGTTGACTCGTATAACCAGTGTATCGCCAACCGGCCCGAAAACTTTAGATCAAAAGACAAAAACCCGGCGCACGCCGATAAAGCGTAGCCGGGTTTTTGTCGTTACTGACTGTTACTTCGCCGACTGCTGCGCATTCAGCGAGCTGAAGAACGACGTGATGTTGCTCGCCGTTGCCTTCATCTGGCCGACCAGCAAGTCCATGGCGTTGTACTTGGCGGTCAACGTCGTCGTCAGGTTGGCCACGCGCAGATCCAGCGCCGCCTGCTGCTTTTGCAGGCTCGATGTCAGATTAGTCAGGTTGGAACTGCGCTGATCGAGCAGCCCCCCAGTCTTGACGTACGGATCAACCGCCGCAGTCATACGCGCCAACAGACCATTCTTGGCATCGGTGCCGCTGAAGAGCTGCTGAACCTGGCCAGCCATGCCTGGGATTTCCATACGCTTGTTGAACACTGCAGTATCGAGCGTCAGCAAACCGGTTTTGCTATCGGTCAATACGCCCATCTGCGAGAGCACGGACAACTGGCCTGCTCCGCCCGCCCCTGGATCTGTCAACTGAGCACGCACGTCCGCCATCAACGAACGCGGCAGAGCGTCACCAGTGAAGGCTGCGGAAACGGTCAGATTGCCGTCGGCATCCGGCGTTGCCTTGGACAAGGTGTCGATGGTTTTCTTCAGGGTGTTATAGGAATCGATGAACGATTGCAACGATGTCTGGATGCCGGCGGTATTGGTCGCAACCGAAACGGTCGCTGGCGTTGCGACGCCATTGACCAAGGGACTGGCGGCAGTCAGGTTAAGCGTCATGCCGCTGATCGCACCGGTCACGGTATTGGTCTTGCTGGTAACGGCCAGGCCGTCGATGGTCAGACTGGCATCCATCGCCAGCTTACCGACGGCTCCGGACGCACCGGCCGCCGGGCTGCTGCCCATTTCCTGGGTGCCATCGATCTCCAGACCAGCGATCCCGCTGACCTTCAGGTCCATGCCGGCACCCGTCTTGTTCGAGCTGAGCACCAGTCGCGACGAACCGGTGCTGTCGGTCACGATGTTGGCCGAAATACCGTTGCTGGCCTGTGCGGTGTTGATCGCATCGCGCGTGGACTGCAAGGTGGCATTGGCCGGAATCGCGACATTGTAATCAATGCCATTCTGACTGATTTTCAGAGTACCACTCGGAATGGCACTGGCGGCCCCGCCGGCGAAGGCGGCACTGGCGACTTTCGAGCCGGTGGCCAGATTTTTCACAACGACGCTATACGTACCCGGTACGGCGGTTTTATCCGATGTGGCACCGACAACAGTCGGCGTGTCCGAAGTCGCAGTAAAACCGGCAAACGCCGGGCTCGTTGCCTTGTTCAGATCACCCATGGCTTTCTGATACGCAGCCAGTGCACTTTTCAGCGAACCGACACCGGAAATCTTCAGGCTGTTGGTTTTGGTCGCAGTATCGATCTGCGTCTGCTTGGCAGACTTGTCGGCGTTGACCAGCGCGGTCACGATCGCGCCGATGTCCAGGCCGGAACCCAGTCCGGAACCCGGTAGAATTGGACTTGCCATGTGCATCTCCCTTCAGATTGTTGCCATTCTTTTGACCGTTACACGCGTCCTGAGAACGAACAAACACTATTCATGCCATTTATCAGACTTTGGCGTCGAACAATACATGACTTGCATTGGCGAGGCTGTCGGCCAGTTTGAGGGCTTCGGCGGAAGGAATCTGTCGAACGACTTCACCCGTCTCGCTCGCGATCACCTTGACGATGACCTTGCCGGAATGCTCGTCGATCGAGAACTCCAGATTACGCTTGATCGACTGGACGAACTTTTCTATCTCTTGCACCGCCAGTTTCAACTTGGCGCCGTCCGCATCCTGATCCTTGGCAGCGACCGGCGCTTCAGTCTTTTGGACTTTAGGCAGCTCTGACGGTTTGTCAGCAACCGGTGGCACTGGCTTGGGAGCCGGATAAGACACGTTAAGCTTTACGCTCATGTCCATGCCCATCACCTCTTAACGTAAAAAAGCGAGAGAGCACGACAAGCGCACTCCCCCGCTTAAACTCATTCCGAAATTACTGAAGCAGCTTCAGTACAGCGGAAGGCAGTTGGTTGGCTTGAGCCAGTACGGAGGTCGAAGCTTGCTGCAGAGTCTGCTGCTTGGTCAGGTTAGCAGTTTCAGCGGCGAAGTCGGTGTCCTGTACACGACCCTGAGCAGCGGTGGTGTTTTCAGTGATGTTCTGCAGGTTCTGGATGGTGCTGGTCAAACGGTTTTGCGAAGCACCCAGGCTGGCGCGGGTTGCACCGATGTTAGCGATAGCTGCGTCGATTGCAGTGATCGCGCTGTCGATGGCGACGGCAGCGTCAGAAGGGCTGGCGCCAGTCAGTACAACAGTGCCGCTGCCAACCGACAGGCTGACGGCGTCGAACTTGGAGCTCAGTACCAGGTCGATGTGGTTAGCCGAACCGGTGTTTGCGCCCACTTGCAGGGTCACAGTGCCAGCCGAACCGTCCAGCAGGTTTTTGCCGTTCAGGTTGGTCGAAGCCGAGATACGGGTGATCTCGTCGGACATCTGAGCGAATTCAGCGTTGGTAGCGGTCTGGTCAGCAGTGCCGTTGGTACCGTTACGGGCTTTAACAGCCAGTTCACGCATACGCTGCAGGATGTCGGTAGTAGCTTGCAGAGCGCCTTCAGCGGTCTGGGCAACGGAGATACCGTCGTTGGCGTTCTGGATGGCCTGGGTGTTACCGCGGATCTGCGAAGACATACGGTTGGAGATCTGCAGGCCAGCGGCGTCGTCTTTGGCGCTGTTGATTTTCAGGCCGGAAGACAGGCGCTGCATCGAAGTGGACAGAGCGTCGGAAGCGCGGTTCAGGTTTTTCTGAACGTTCAACGATGTGGTGTTGGTGTTTACTGTTAAAGCCATGACGAATTCCTCGTTGGTTGGGTACTGCGGCTTCCGGCCCTGGCAACCGCCGGGTATGGCCTAGAGAACCTTCGTAATAGTTATCGTCGGGATTGCAGGTTGCTTGAGGGCTTTTTGAAAAAATTTTGCCATCACCACGCCACCCCCGAGAAAACAAAGACTTAGCAGCACATCCAGCGCGAAAAAATGACGTCATAAAACCGCCTGTAACGCAAAGCCGCGGGCCAGCGCTGCGCAGCGGCTCAGCGCCCGGCGTTTTCCAGCAATTCAACCAACTCGTATTCCATGTAGTCAGCCAGCCCCAACCAATCCTGGCGTTCCTGACAGTTGAGCATCTGCATCAGCACCTGTGCCCACATCTGCTGAACATCCACCGCGGCAGACGCCAGGCATAGTTGAGCCTGTTCGAATACATCGACCATCGTCAGCGCCGCCTCAACGTCACGCCCAAGGCGAAACAACGCCGCACACTGACGACACTGATCCTGACACTGACCCAGCGCACTCATTGCACGAACTCCGGATTGAAAGCGGTCCCGGCAATCAATGCGCCGGCGCGGCTGCTGTTGAGAAATTCGACCTTTGGATGCGCAGCGATATAACGCTCGAGCACACACAGATAGCCGCGAAAATTCAGCTGAGTGCTGACGCGCTGACCGTGGCCATCGCGCACCCAGTGCCGCGCCTGATTCACCGGTGGTCCGAGATCGCCGTCATTCCAACCGGCGTGAGTCTTGTTCATCGGGAAAGCGAAGTCAGCGCCAAACAGGGTGATACGCTCGGAGCCCATCTTCACCGCAAGATCCACCGCCGGATGAATCACGCTGCCGCCGACGTGCAGCTCGCCGCGTGGATACTGTTCTTTCAGCTCGGCATAGATCGGGCTGACCGAATAGCCGCCATAGCGCTTGCCCTTCCATGCCTTCAATACCTGCGGGTCGCTCATCGGCAGGTACACCAGCGTAATGCCGTCAGACGTATCGAAGGGCAGATGCCGAAAGCCGATGCGCTGATCGATGCTCACCACCAGATCAGGCACGATGCCATGTTCGCGCAAAGGTCGATAAGCGGTATCAACACAGATGAACAACGGCCGCTCGGCAAGCTGACGGATCGCCGCCAGACGTTCGAAATGCTGCTCCAGTGTCGGCCCGGTGGCGATCACGTAGATTTCACGTCCAGCGCAACTGCCGAACAGCTGCGCGACATCGTCATCGCCAAGCAACACCGGTAGACATTCCTGCAAGCGTTGCCGGATTTCTGGCGACTGCGGATCGAAATCGCGATTGTTGAACGTCAGGTGCACTTCATTGATCAGCCGGTCGCGGATCTTCGCGTTGAAGTCATCGGCCAGCAGCATCTCGGCCGGCAAGGCAAAGAATGGCGTGAAGAAGTCAGGATGATCACCGGCGTAAAACAGTTCGACCCGAGGATCCTGCAGCCACTGGCGCTGATCGAGCAGTTGCAGTACCAGCGCGAACAGCGCGCCGTTGAGGATGTGCACGTACAGTTTTTCCAGGTCTGCGCGATCGAGCAGCACGCCGGGCAAATCGCCCAGGCCGGTGCCATAGACATGCAGATGCGGTTTTGCCGGCAGGCTTGCCGCCTGAACCTGCGCCTCATGCAGACGATCATGGCGACTGGTCAACTGAATGCCGTCAACGCTCAGCGTCGAGCCCAGCCCTTGCACGAGTTCGGCCTGTACGGACGCGCTGTCTTCAGCCATCAATCGCTCGAACAGCGCCGACCAGCGCCGTTGCAACACCTCGGCATTGGCTTGGAAAAACTCGCTCATGGCGCCTCGCGCTCCTTCTCGGGCAAAAAAATAGCGTTCAAGGTTAACCTTGAACGCTATTTTTGTATCAGTGCTTTTTGCTCGGGCTTACGGACGATAAATGATCGCCGAGCCCCATGACAGGCCCACACCAAAACCGCTCAGCGCAACGCGCTGCCAGTCGGAATCAAGCACGTGTTTTTCCAGCAGCAGCGGAATGCTCGACGACACGGTGTTGCCGGTTTCGACCATGTCCTTGATGAACTTCTCCGGCTCGCCTTCGAAGCGTCGCGCCACGGCGTCGACAATCGCCGCGCTGCCCTGGTGAATGCAGAATGCGTCGATGTCATCGGCCTTGAGATTGGAATCGTCGAGCAACTCGTGCAGGTGCGCCGGGACTTTCAGCAGAGCGAAGTTGAAGACCTGACGACCGTTCATGAAGAACACGCCGTTGCTGACTTTCAAGTGCGGTGCGCCGGAACCGTCGGTGCCGAACTTGGCCTTGCCCAGCGCCCAGGTCGGGTTTTCGCCCATCCACGTAGCGGTGGCGGCATCGCCAAACAGCATGGTGGTGTTGCGGTCTTCCGGGTCAACGATTTTCGAATACGGGTCAGCGGTGATCAGCAGGCCGTTCTTCAGGCCGGCGGCTTCCATGAAGCCCTTGATCGCGTAGATGCCGTAGACGTAACCGGAGCAGCCCAAAGAGATATCGAACGCTGCGACATTGGTCGGCAGGCCGAGTTTGTCCTGGACGATTGCTGCTGTGTGCGGCAGGCCTTCTTCGTCACCGTTTTGCGTGACGACAATCAACGCGTCGATCGATTCACGCTTCAGTTCAGGATTGCTGGCGAACAGCGCATTGGCCGCTTCCACGCACAGGTCGGAAGTTTCCTGCTCAGCGTCTTTGCGCGGCAGGAACGCCGAACCGATCTTGCCAAGGATGAACTCTTCATCCTTTTCGAATTTTGCACCTTGTGCGTAATTGTCCACGCCGGCTACAGGAACGTAGCTCGCAATGCTTTTTATGCCAATCATTACGGCTTCCCAATAAAAAACAGCCCAAAACCACCGCTCGCAAGGATTCGAGGGGCGCCGACAAACAGAAAACGGCCGCCACGACGGGCAGCCACGGGAAGCGCAAAGGGCTATCACTGGAACCGCAAAACGGGCCAGGCGCCATCTCCCCGGTCAATACAATACAGTGAAGATGCGCGTTATGACTCGCAGGTCACGCTATTTTGCCGAATCGATGGCAGATTGGCCTATTCGACCAGCGACCAATCCAGCGGCGTACCGCGCTTGATCGCGGTGCGCGCACGGCGTCCGAGGACGGCTTCGGTGTGCTTGGGCGGCAGACCGAGACCGGGACGAATGGCGCGCAGATTGTCGCCAGTAAAGGCTTCACCGGCGGCCATGTCAGCGGTGACATACAGCGAGCGGCGATAGACCAGCGACTTGCACTCGGCCTCGGTCGGACCGTACTGAACACGCCCCATCGCCTGCCAGGCACGCTCGGTTTCGACGACCAGACTGGCCAGCTCCGCAGGCTCCAGGGAGAAACTCGCGTCCACGCCACCGGCCGAACGATCAAGGGTGAAGTGTTTCTCCACCACCGTCGCTCCCAGCGCCACTGCGGCCACCGACACGCCAACGCCCATCGAATGATCTGACAGCCCCACCTCGCAACCAAACAGCTCGCGCAGATGCGGGATCGTGCGCACATTGCTGTTGAGTGGCGTGGCCGGATAGGTGCTGGTGCACTTGAGCAACACCAGATTCTTGCACCCGGCCTCGCGTGCGGCACGCACGGTTTCATCCAGCTCAGCAATACTCGCCATGCCGGTGGAGATGATCAGTGGTTTGCCGGTCGCTGCCACTCGACGGATCAACGGCAGATCGGTGTTTTCAAAACTGGCGATCTTGTACGCCGGCACCTCGAGGCCTTCGAGAAAATCCACCGCGCTGTCATCGAACGGTGTCGAGAACGCGAGCATCCCCAACTCCTTGGCCCGAGCAAAAATCGGCGCGTGCCACTCCCACGGTGTGTGGGCTTTTTCGTAGAGATCGTAGAGCGACGTGCCGGCCCACAGACTGCCCGGATCCTTGATGAAGAATTCACCTTCAGCCAAATCCAGGGTCATGGTTTCGGCGGTGTAGGTTTGCAGCTTCAAGGCATGCGCCCCGGCCTTGGCCGCCGCCTCGACGATTTGCAGAGCGACGTCGAGAGACTGGTTATGGTTGCCGCTCATCTCAGCAATGATGAACGGCGGCGCATCGGCACCGATGGTGTGCTGGCCAATCTTGAAACTAGACATGCGAGTGATCCTTCAAAACACGGCTGAACGCGCAGGTCTCTTGAGTGAACCCGGCGTCGCGGAAGACTTTCAATGAAGACTGATTGGCCGGCATGACCCGGGCAGTGATGCGTGTCAATTGTGGCCAGTGCGCAGCGACAAACGCTTCGCCACGGCTGAGCACCGCCCTGCCCCAACCGAGGCCGAAACGCCCTTCCAGCAGATAGATCGACACTTCGGCTTCGAACCCGCGCAAGTCGTAACGCAGCACCCCGACCGGGCCGTCGTCCGCCTCGGCGATCAACAGCAACCGTTGCGGATTGCGCAGGGTCGCTGTCAGCCAGTTCAGATGCTGAGTCCAATCGATCACACCGGTTTCCAGCGACCAGCGCCGTACCGCTTCAGCATTGCGCCCATCGAACAGCAACTGCGCATCGTCCAGCGTCGCCGGGCGCAGTTTCAGCACCACGCCGGCCAGCGCCGCCGCGACGCGTGCGGCACCGCGCCCGTCGACCAGTTGCCGCGAGCGCTCGGCGAGGCTGCGGCGTAGAAAATGATTGTTCACGACGAAGCCGACCGCATCACGCAACTGCTCGACGCTGACCTGCTCGCGAGCCCCCATGAACACATGCGCACCGGCAGCGGCCATGACTTCGCCGTTGGCCTGCTGATTGTTCGCCACGGCGATGCAGATGGTCGGCAAACCCAGCGCCGCGCGCTCCCAACTGGTGCCACCGCCAGCGCCGATAAACAGGTCGGCCTCAGTCATGCGCTGATGGAAATCACTGACGAAACTGTGCAGGCGCCAGTTCGGTCGCGTCTCGGCCAACGCTTGCATCTGCGTCCACGCCGGGTTGTCGGCGCCAGCGACGAAATCCACCTGCAACTCAGTGAAATCAGCCAGCGCCAGCATCGCATGGTGAGTCTGCCTCGCCGCGTCGAAACCGCCGAAATTCACCAGCACGCGCCGGGCCTTCGGTTTGATCTCGATGGCCTCGCAGTCGAATTCTTCGCGCAACATGGCGTAGCGCGGGCCGAGCAAGGTGCGACAGCCTGGCGGCAGCAGCGGCGCGTAGTTTTCACTCAAGCCAGAGAGGTTCTGATTGAGCAGCAGATCGACGCTGTAGCGCCGCGTGGCAAGATCATCCACGGCGGCGATTCGATGCGCCCAGCGCCGGGCAGCGGTTTGCCAGTGATGATCGAGGCCGTAATGGTCAACGATGATCCAGTCGAACGGTGCCTGCCCGTCCAGCAGCAGGCCTAGTGCATCAATGTCGAACTGCCACGGCAACATCGATTCGATGGCCTGCAGCGGGTCTTCATCACGATAGCGCTCGGGCAGCGCGAAGGTCTCGAAGCCTTCGGCATTCAAGGCTTCCAGTCGATGCCCGGGCAAACGCCGACAGGCGAATGCGACATGACTGCCCTGCCCGCGCAGCACCCGCGCCAAGGTCAGGCAGCGGGCAATGTGGCCGCTGCCAATGGTTGGCGAGGCGTCGGCGCGGATCAGCACCCTCATCGCAGCTCTCCGCCGGCCTTGAGCGCCGCGTAAAGGTATTCGGCGCGCTGCCAGTCTTCGGGGGTGTCGATATCCTGGACCAGATATCGCGGCAGAATCACCGGCAGGCTGGCTGGCGAATACAGCACATCATCGCGCAACCATGCCGCGCTGCGGCCCCAGTAAAACTGCCCGGCATCCTGAAACGCCTCGGGCAAGTCCTGCGAACGAGTATTGCGAAACTCGGGATACAACGCCGTCAAGGCGCCGTCCCCGTCGACTGTCAGTGCACGTTGTACCGGAAACGCGAAATCGCAAACCGAGAATGCAAATGATCGATGCGGATGCTGCTCCAGCAACTCCAAACCCTGACGCAGATAACGTGCCTGCAACAGCGGCGCAGTGGCGTAAATGCAGCAAGCGAAATCGAAGGACGGCAACTGCTGCAGTGCGTGCACGATGACCGCCGCAGTGCCGGTGAAATCATCGGCAAGTTCCGCCGGGCGCATGAACGGTACCTGCGCACCGTGCGCCCTCGCGATGTCGGCAATTTCGGCATCGTCGGTGCTGACCACGACCTGCTCGAACAAACCTGATTCCAGCGCTGTGCGGATCGAGCGGACAATCATCGGCACGCCCACGAACGGCAAGAGATTCTTGCGCGGGATACGCTTGCTGCCGCCACGGGCAGGGATGATTGCGACGTTGCTCAAGGGCGTTTTTCCAACAGGAACCAGGTGATGTCATCGGCCGGAAATTGCCGATCACGGTGATAGACGAAGCCATAGTCGAGCAGTTGCAAATCGGCATAGCGATCAAGCATTTCCCCGGCAAAATCGCGCTTGAACAGCTTGCCGCTGTTACCGCGGTAAGCGATTTCCATCGGTGCCGGATTGTAGTACTCGGCGATCAGAATGTAGCGCTGGCTCAGCTCGTACATCTGCGCATAGGCGCGCGGCAACAGCTCGGGAGCCAGATGGATCAGCACGCCTTTGCTCAGTGTCAGATCGTAGCGGCGCTCGACAGGAAAATCGAACAACGAGCCGTGCCAGATTTGCGCGATGTCCAGCGCCTGCGCCTGCACGCACGCGCTTTCGTTGATCTCGACACCGAACAGTTCGCAACGCGGCAATAACTGACGCAATGCCTGCAAATTGTTGCCGGCGTTGGTACCCAGCTCCAGCAGACTGTCGACGCGACCCGCGCGGCTCAGCGCTTTGGCGAAAAACCCTAGATTGCCCGCCACCAGCGCCTGGCCGACATTGCGCTCAACGTAATGGTTGCCGAACTCACCCTGCCAGAATCTTTCCTGCTCGCTCAGATCGCGCATACACAGTCTCGTCTACCGCCGCAGCGGTCATCGTTCGGTCAGTCGCCGCAGTTGCTCGACTACATGATCCTGCTGCTCATCGCTCAGCAAGGGGTACAGCGGCAAGCTGATGGCTTGAGCGTAATAGCGTTCAGCCTCGGGAAAATCGCCCTCGGCAAACCCCAGACCCTGATAGTAAGGCTGCAAGTGCACGGGAATGTAGTGCAGATTCACGCCAATACCGGCCGCGCGCAAACCTTCGAAAACCTGGCGGTGACTGAGGCTGAAGCGCTCGGTCTGCAAGCGAATCACATACAGGTGCCAGGCAGACTCCGCCTCTTCCTGCGGGCTCGGCAACGTCACCGGCAAATACGCCAGCAAGCGATCATAGCGCGCCGCCAGTTCCCGGCGCCGGGCGACAAACTCATCCAGTTTGCCCAGCTGTGACAGTCCCAGCGCCGCTTGCAGATCGGTGATCCGGTAATTGAAACCCAGCTCAATCTGCTGGTAATACCACGGTCCGTGGCTCGGCTCGGTCATGTGCTCGGGATCGCGGGTCATGCCGTGGCTGCGCAGCCGTCGCAGACGTTCGGCCAGCGCCGGGCGATTGGTCAGGACCATGCCGCCTTCGGCGCTGGTGATGATTTTCACCGGGTGAAAACTGAACACCGTCATCGCCGCGAAGTCGCCACAACCGACTGGACGCCCGGCGTAACTGGCGCCCACCGCGTGCGAGGCGTCTTCGATCACGGTGAAGTTGTAGCGCACGGCGAGATCGGCAATCTTGCGCATATCGCAGCTCTGCCCGGAGAACGCGACGGCGACGAGGACTTTCGGCAGCATGCCGTCGCGTTCGGCCTGTTCCAGCTTCGCTTCAAGGGCAAAGGCGTCGAGGTTCCAGGTCAGCGGATCGATGTCGACGAAATCAACCTCTGCGCCGCAATAGCGCCCGCAGTTGGCCGAAGCCAGAAACGTATTCGGCGAGGTCCACAAGCGATCGCCCGGCCCCAGGTCAGCGGCCAGACAAGCAATGTGCAGCGCCGCCGTGGCATTGCACACCGCCACGGAAAAATCGGCCTGGCAACGCGCGGCCATGGCCTGTTCGAAGCGTTCGATGGTCGGCCCCTGGGTCAGCCAGTCCGATTGCAACACCTCGACCACCGCATCGATGTCTGCCTGATCGAGGCTCTGCCGACCGTAAGGAATCATACCGACAGCTTCGCGTGCAGATCGGCGATCTGCCCCACTGAAAGGAAATGCGGGTTGGTGTCCGAGCGATACTCGAAATCCTCGTCCACGGCACGGCCACGCTCACCGAGTTTATCGACGGCGAAATCGACGTCGACGCTGGTAAAACGAATCGACGGCTGAATCGTGTAATGGTCGTCAAACTCAAGGGTCATGCGCGCATCGTCCAGCGGCACCATCAGTTCGTGCAGCTTCTCACCGGGACGAATGCCGACGTTCTTGTGCGGCAGATGTTCAGCCATGCCGCGCGCCAGATCGACGATGCGGATCGACGGGATCTTCGGTACGAACACTTCGCCGCCGTGCATGCGCGCGAAGCTGTCGAGGACGAACTGCACGCCGTGGTCGAGGGTGATCCAGAACCGCGTCATGCGCTCGTCGGTGATCGGCAATTCTTGCGCGCCTTCAGCAATCAGCTTGCTGAAAAACGGCACTACAGAGCCGCGCGAACCGGCGACGTTGCCGTAGCGCACCACGGCGAAACGGGTCTGCTGCTCGCCAGCAATGTTGTTGGCGGCGACGAACAATTTGTCCGAAAGCAGCTTGGTCGCGCCGTACAGATTGATCGGGCTGGCCGCCTTGTCGGTGGACAGCGCGACGACTTTCTTTACGCCGTTATCGATGGCGGCCGCGATGATGTTTTCCGCGCCGTTGACGTTGGTGCGAATGCATTCGGTCGGGTTGTACTCCGCCGCCGGCACCTGCTTCAACGCGGCGGCATGCACTACGTAATCGATGCCGCGCATCGCCTGACGCAAGCGCTCGGCGTCACGCACGTCGCCGATGAAATAACGCATGCACGGTGCATTGAACGTCTGCTGCATTTCGTATTGCTTGAGCTCGTCGCGGGAGAACACCACCACGCGCTTGGGCTGGTATTGCTCCAGCAAGCGACGGATGAAGTTGCGCCCGAACGAGCCGGTGCCGCCGGAGATGAAAATCGATTGTCCGTTGAACATGTTGTAGTTCCTGTCGGCCTGCTCAGGCGAGCAACTGCGCCCAATTGATCGAGGCGTTTTCGCCCAGAGTGAAACCTTTACCACTCAAGGCCAGGTTGGCGTTGTACGCCGGATCCTGGGCAAAGGCGTCGGGCCATTTTTCACGCAACGCCGCCAATGCTGCTGGCGCCTGTGGCAGCTCGCCGGTGTGCAGCACCTGCACCAGTGGCGTCCACACGGTGAGGTAACCGGCCTGACCGGCCTTCAGGCACAAATCGACATCAGCATAGCCGTCAGCGAAGGTCGCTTCGTCGAGGCCGCCAAGGGCATTGAACAGCTCTTTGCCAACCATCAGGCATACCCTGGAGACGGCCGAATAATTCTGCTCGACAACCAGCCGCTGCATGTAGCCCTCGGCCTTGTGTTGCTCGCCGATGAAAGGCGAACCCACGCCTTCGTTCAGACCAAGAATCAGACCGGCATTGGCGACTTTGCCATCGCGATCGACGAGTTTGGCGCCGACGATGCCGACCTCAGGACGCTGGGCATGGTTGAGCAGCGAATCGATCCAGTTCGGATTGACCACTTCGCTGTCCGCGGCCAGCAGCACCAGGTATTCACCCTGCGCCTGTTCGCTGGCGGCGTTGTACAAAGCGACTTCGCTCAGCGGCTGGTCGGCACGCAACACGTTGACCTTGGCGTGGCGCAGCGTTCCCAGCCAATCGTTGACCGCTGCCGACTGCTTGCCGTTGGCCGCCAGCAGCACTTCGTAGCGGCTGTAACGGGTTTTGAGCAGCACGCCCTCCAAGCAGCGGCGCAGTGCCGGCAAATCATCGATGACCGGCACAATGATCGAAACCAGTGGCTGCTCAGTGTGGCGATAATCGATCTGCCAGGTACCCGGCGCCGCCGAAGTGACTTTGGCCTTGTAGCCGCGATTGCCCAAGTGACGCAGCAACGCCTGACGCTCGTGGGCGTTTTCTTCCAGAGGCGCCTGCTCGGTGATCAGCAGCGGCTCGTCGAGATGCGCAAGACCGTCAAGTCCGCCCTGTTCGATGATGCGCAGCAACAGATCGAATTCCAGCGCCTTGCTGAAGTCGGCCTGATAGCCACCGGCCTCGAGCAGGACTTCACGACGGATCAGCCAATGCCGCGCCATCAGCGACGGCACGCTTTGCAGCAGATCCAGGTTGAAACCGGGGCGGAATACGGCGACCAGTGCGCCGTTTTCCTTGCGCTGGATTTCATCGGTGGCGACCGCACGCACACTCTCGGCACCCATCAGTTCAAGGCTGGCGCGCAACAGGCCGCTAGCGGTGAACTCATCACCGGCCTGAGCCAACATCAACCAGTCGCTTGGCGACTGCTGAGCGCTCTGGTTGAGTTTGTCGACGAGATTGCCGGGCGTGACACGGACAAAGTGCAGGGTGTTCTGCGCAGTGGTCGCTGCCGGTGCTTCACCAGTGGTGAACACGACAATCCTGAACGCTTTGCAGTGCCCCTCGACCAGGCTGTCGAGCGACACCTGCAACTTGTCGATGTCGTTGTCCAGATCAAGCAGGAAGATACCGAACTGCTGACCACCACCTTCGGCAGCCACGTGTTGGCTGATCGAATCGAGCTGCTCGATGGCAGGCGCACGTGCAGCCAGCCAATTCAACAAACGTCCCGATTGCATCTTGTCGAACGTGACCTGATGATCGTCGACCGTCAGCGCCTCGAGGCGGGCGACCCATTCATGCATGGCTTGCGCCGCCGTCTCGTCACCAAGCACGTGCAGCTGCGCGGCCAGACGCTTGGCAACCACCTGGTTGAACGCATTCAGATCATGCGCCTGCCACAACCGGTCGACCACGCTCTCCGGCGTATCGTTATTGCGCGCCTGGAGCAGATGCGCCTGACGCGTCCATGTGCCTTCCAGCCCCTCCAACTGGAGGCGACCCGCCGGCAGGGTGTGCATCATGAATTCAAACTGTTCCAGAAGATCGAAAAACGCCTGGTTGTAGAACGGCATCTCAACGTACTGCAGTGGGCCGAAGCGCCGATCAGGCCGCCGCAATTGCTGATTCCAGGTCGACTCGAAAATCAACTCGG
This sequence comes from Pseudomonas sp. CCNWLW23, assembly GCF_037095675.1. Classification (NCBI taxonomy): domain Bacteria; kingdom Pseudomonadati; phylum Pseudomonadota; class Gammaproteobacteria; order Pseudomonadales; family Pseudomonadaceae; genus Pseudomonas; species Pseudomonas sp. CCNWLW23. Next base: position 41,543 of record NZ_JBAWKM010000017.1, read on the forward strand.
CAGTCAGCGCCCGGCGGACCGCCAGACTCTCGGCCATCGCCGCAAAGCTCTCCAGAACAAATGCCTTGGCCTGCCCTGCATCGAGGTTCTGGATACCGGTCGGCAGCGAGACGAGGAATTCGGCAAACGCCTCTCGTTCGGCGACCGACTTGCCATCAACATAGGTCAGCGAGTGATACACGTCGGTATTGTGTTCGGAAACGCAGTAGTTGATCTCGCGTACCACATAGGGAATCGGCAGGATCCGTGCCTTGGCGCTCGCCAGCAGGAAATACACGTGCCCGATTTCCTGCCATTGGAAATTGGTCCCCGGCGGCAATGACGAGTGCCAGGTTTTCATCAGGTCGGTACGGGTCACCGCGTAGAACGGCGGGATGTACTGACTCATGTAGTCAATGACGCGATCCTGCGCCCGCTCGGACGAATAGTCTTCCTGAACCTTCTTGTCCCGGCGGTAGTAGTTCACGCCATCGGCCTTCGCCAGGTACATCAGGCAATAGCCGTGGCACATGCCATAGTCACGATTGGCCTGAAGAAAGCCGACAGACTCGCAGAGCGAATCGAACACGATGAAATCGTCATCCGCCGCCAGCACCATGTATGGCGTGCTCAGTTGCTCGACGCCATAGGCCAGTTTGGCCTGCATCCCCCAGTAGGCAAATTGCGGTACATGATGATAATCGACGGCGGAGAAATCGCCTTCCGGACGTTCCGGCGTGGAATCCAGCACCATGATTCGGCAGGGCAAGCTGCTGTAATACTTCACCGCACGGCGCAGGAACGCCGGCCGATTGTGAGTAATCAGCACCACCGTCAACAACTCGTTGAGCGGTAGCGTCAGTTCAGAACTGTACTTGCCTTGCATAACTTCTCTCCACAACCGGCGACTCGCCGAAACAACGCTGGGTAATGTTGCGAATTAACGAACGCGGCGCAGATAACCGTCCGGCGCCACGGTGATCAGCAGTTTGTTCTGCATCTGCCGATCGATCTCGAAATCCTTGTTCTCTTCCAGGTATTTCCACACGGCGGTTTTCGGGTTATCGCCATGACCCCACGGGCGATCCGGAAAAAAGTCCGCCGGCATGTCTTCAACCACGGTGTCCATCACCACGCAGTAGCTGCCCACCGAAACCAGCGGCGCGTACAAGCGCAGCTCCTCGAGTACGTGGTCGTGGGTATGGTTGGAATCGAGGACCAGAATCACTTTCTTGCCCTCGGCGATCGCGCGGACTTTCTGCGCGGTCGCCTCATCGATACTCGAACCTTCGATCATCTGGATGCGCTTGGCCATCGGGTGACTTTCGATGGCTTCACGGTTGTGCGGGCGAATGTCGAGGTCGATGCCCAGCACTTCGCCGTGGCCCTGCAGCTCCAACAGCGAGGCGTAATAGATGATCGAACCGCCGTGGGCAATGCCGCATTCAATGACCAGGTCCGGTTTGACCTGCCAGATGATCTCTTGCATGGCCATCATGTCTTGCGGCAACTGGATGATCGGACGGCCCATCCACGAGAAGTGGTAGCTGTATTTATGGCGGGCCGATTCGTTGAAGAAATCCCGGGCCAGTGCTACCACTTTCTGGTCCTCACCCTGGCGCGCGATCTCTTGTTGGCATTCGGCTTCGAAGGCTTTGTGGATGTTGTTTTCGGTCATCTTAATAATCTCAAGGGTCACTGAAACGAAGCGCTGTCGACGGCGTGATAGACGTAGCGTGCGCCAGTCATCCGCTTGATTTCTTCGAGGTAGTTGGAATTCATCACAAACAGATGGGCGCCTGCAGGCAGCGCATCCATGGCCTCTTGCGGCGAGGACACCCGCACGCCACTGAGCGGCAGGTAACGGCCCTGCTTGGCCGGGTTGATGTCGACGACGCGATCTACCGCCACGCCGGCGCGCTGCAAGGCCAATGAATAAATCACGCCCTTGGACGAAGCGCCCCAGATGGCCGAGCCCTGTGCCGGCGCGGATTGAATGATCTGCACGGCGCGATCAAGACTGGCGGTGAAGGTGGTCGACAGCGTCAGCAACGACGGCGTCTCGACCGGCGCCCGTTGCAGCGTCGAGAGATCGGCAACGATGTACAGATATTGGCCACCGAACAGATGCCCGGCCTCGAGCACGGTGCCGAACATTGCGCGCAAGTCGGCGAGACGGAAGTAATTGACGTGCTCATAGAACACGTCGAACCAGGCATTGTGCTCGACGATCCAGTCAAAGCACGGCACTTCGATATAAATCTGCCCGCCCTGATTGGCTGCAGCCATTTGCGCGAGAAACGCCAACGGATCGCTGATGTGCTCCAGCACATGGCGCAACACAATTGCGTCCGCCGCCAACCCCAGCTCGCGGGTGAACGGTGCCTTGATCACGTCAGGATTGTCACCTTCATACGAAGGGTCGATCCCGGTAATGGCGTAACCTTTGCCCCGCAGCATCTCAAGGAAATAACCTTTGCCGCAGCCGACCTCAATCAGGGACTGGCCCTTGAAGTGCCGGGCGAGGATCGCTTCGACGGCATTGAGGTGCGCCTGAAACTGCACCGAGTGCGCCTGTTCGTTCTGATAGTCGGCGTCATAGCTCAGCTTGTCGGCATCGAAGGCCTGGTTGAAGATCAATCCGCTTTGGCTGTCCTGTACCAGAACAATGTCTGCCGCCCCTGAGGCCCGCGCCTCTTCGGCGCTGGCAAACGTGCGGTTCTGCAATACCGGCAGTCCGGTCGCGCGATAAAGCTCATGCAGCATGTTCCTGCCCCTTCAGTTGCGAGATTCGCTGAGCATCACCCCAGAACGCCATTGGCTCATGGGCGGAATAACCGTAATGGCCCAGATTCAACTTGATCGTCGACTGGCGTTCGCGGACACGCTGTTCAACCAGCGCGCGTACGGAAATCGGCTGGCCGCTGCAGCAGTTGGTGACGCCGTCGACATCAGGCCGGCCGATCAGCGAAGCCAATTGCGCGGCCGCCTCGGTAATCTGCAGATAATCACGCAACTGGTCGCCCATCGACATATTGAACTGCGCCTCACCGCCATCGATGGCGCGGTCGAGGCTGGCCAGCAGGCTGTTGCTGTTCTGCCCTTCGCCATAAAGGTAAAACAACCGCGCCCATTGCAGGGTGAACGACTGCTCGCGCTGCAATGCTTCAAGGAACAGGCGCAAGGTGTGCTTGGCCAGACCGTAAGGCGTGCAAGGCTGGGGCAAGACCGACTCGGCCAACCGGCCGCTTTGCAAGCCGTATTCAAAGCAAGTCCCGGTGACCAGCACCTGGCTCACCCCTGCCACGACCGCACGCTTGAGAAACGCGTAATCGGCCGGCAGGTTGCGTTCGAAATGAAACAGCGCCTGATAGTTAGGCAGGCCGCTCCAAGCCAGATGCGCGACGACATCCACGCCATCAACCAAGCGCTCGACATCAAGGTCTGGCGCATGCAGATCGGCGGCGACAAATTCCACCTGCGCGAACCACGGCAAACTGCGAGCCGAGTCGAGGGTGCGCGCAACCGCACGCACTTTGAAGCCTTTGGAAAGCAAAGCGCTGATCAAGTGGCGACCGACGAAGCCGGTGGCGCCAGTGACCAGCACAGTGGTGGTGGTCGCCGTCAAAGCTCGACTCCCTGAAACTGTTTGTCGAGCAGCGGATGACTGGAATCCTTGGCTGACAAATTCTTGACGGGCAGCGGCCATGAGATCGCGAGTGCCGGATCAAGGGCCGACAAACCCGCTTCATGCTCCGGTGCGTAATCGGCATCGGTGAGGTACAGCACTTCCGATTCATCGGTCAGTGACTGGAAGCCGTGGGCAAAACCGGCGGGAATCAAAAAACTGAGGCCATCATCGGCGCGCAGTTCTTGCGCATGCCACTGCAAATACGTTGGCGATTGCGGCCGCAGGTCGACCGCCACATCCCAGACCGCGCCGCGCACACAAGTGATCAGCTTGGATTCGGCATAACCGGCTTTCTGAAAATGCAGACCGCGTACGCTACCTTGGCCCAACGTGCGCGAATGATTGATCTGGCGGATCGCAAAAGGACGTCCCTGGACGGTCAGACGACTCTGGCAGAACAGCCGGGCGAACCGCCCGCGCTCATCGCAGAAGACTTTCTGCTGGATGAGGTACAGGCCCTCCAATGGCGTTTTCTGCAAGGTGTAATCGCTCATGAACGCTCTCTGTACAGATTCAATTGGTTCAAGGTCACGGCGCGCATGTCATCGCCGTGTTGCCACGCCAGATGCCAGCCAAGGGTGTGCGTCAGGCATTGTTCCAGCGTCCAGCGCGGCTTCCATCCAAGCACCTGCCGCGCGCGGCTGCTGTCCAGACGCAGCAGACCGGCTTCGTGCAGCTCACTCGGTTCGATACGTAGACCGCGGGCCTGCGGCCAACGGTTGGCGAGCAGTTCGACCACTTCACCGACGCTGCACATGTCGGCCTCCCCGGGACCGAAGTTCCACGCACCGGCGTATTCCGGGCCGTACTCGTAGAGCGCAGCAGCCAATTGCAGATAACCGGCCAGCGGCTCCAGCGCGTGCTGCCATGGACGCACCGCTTGCGGGTAACGCAGGGTCACTGGCTCGTCGGCGGTCCATGCCTTCAATACGTCGGGAATCAGTCGTTCTGGCGCAAAATCACCACCGCCCAGCACATTGCCGGCGCGTGCGGTCGCCAGGGCCAAACCGTGCTCGGCATGTTTGTCCGCCGGAAAAAACGACGCGGCGTAGGACTGCGCGAGCAACTCGCAGCAGGCCTTGCTGCTGCTGTAAGGATCGTGCCCACCAAGGGCTTCGTCTTCGCGGTACGGCCACAGCCATTCCTTGTTGGCGTAGACCTTGTCGGTGGTCACCAGCACGCAGGCGCGCACGCCGCCGACCTGACGAATCGCTTCGAGCAGGTTCAGCGTACCCATGACATTGCTTGAATAGGTGCCGAGCGGATCGCGATAGCCTTCGCGCACCAGAGGCTGGGCCGCCAGATGCAGGACTATTTCCGGCTCGGTCTCGGCGATGATTTCCAGCAAGGCGCCGAGGTCACGCAGATCGCCGCGTTGATCATTGATGCCTTCGTGCACGCGCGCCAGTTCGAACAGGCTCGGCTCGGTCGACGGATCCAGAGAAAAACCGCTGACTTGCGCACCAAGGCTTTGCAGCCACAGGGTCAGCCAACTGCCTTTGAATCCAGTGTGTCCGGTGACCAGGACGCGTTTGCCACGCCAGAACTCCGCACTCAGGCCCATTGCTTCCATGGGGCCTCCCCGCTCTGCCACAGCGCTTCGAGATGGTTCTTGTCACGCAGGGTGTCCATGGGTTGCCAGAAGCCCGAATGCTCGTAGGCATGCAGCTGTTCCAACTCAGCCAGTTGCATCAACGGCTCGGCTTCCCAGCTGGTCGCATCGCCGGCGATGTAAGGCAGCACCTGCGGTGACAGGACGAAAAAACCGCCATTGATCCAGCCGCCGTCACCTCGCGGTTTCTCGGTGAAACCCATGACTTGGTGGCCTGTGCGTTGCAAAGCACCGTAACGACCTGGAGGCTGTACGGCCGTAACGGTCGCGAGCTTGCCGTGCGCTTCATGAAAACGGATCAGAGCGCCGATATCGATATCCGAGACGCCGTCGCCGTAGGTAAAACAAAAGGCTTTCTCGTCCTTGAGATAAGGCGCAGTGCGCAAGAGCCGGCCACCGGTCATGGTTTCTTCGCCGGTGTCGACCAGCGTGACGCTCCACGGCTCGCTGTAATTCTGGTGCACCTCCATGCGGTTCTCGCGCATGTTGAAGGTGACGTCGGAGGTGTGCAGAAAGTAGTTGGCGAAGAAGTCCTTGATCGCATAGCCCTTGTAGCCCAGGCAGATGACGAAGTCGTGGATCCCGTGGGCGGAATACTGCTTCATGATGTGCCAGAGAATTGGCTTGCCGCCGATCTCGATCATCGGCTTGGGCTTGAGGTGCGACTCTTCACTGATGCGCGTGCCGAGACCACCCGCCAAAATTACTGCCTTCATCGTCTCCCCTCTTGTTCTTCACCGGGCTGCGCATGGCTTTGTTGAGCGTAGCGGGCCTTGCGGCGACACCTTTTGCCGTTCCGGGCGCAAGTGCAATGACCGCAAGCGCTCGTTTTATGGCGATTTGAGGGGGACTTGCAGGAAACGCGCCAGCTCAGAGTCGAGGCGGTGGGGAACGGGCTGAGGATTTTGATTGAGGGCCTATCCGTTATTGCGGGTGCTGCCGCTGGCGGTTTCACCCTTACAGCAACAGCAACACCGCAGAAACGGATATTCACCCACCCCCCGAGAGCCTGGTCAGCCCAAAGGCCGCCAAGCCCAAAAACAAAAAAGGGATGAATCCAAAGATCCATCCCTTACTTCAACGATGCGCAAAAACTACCCGAACAGCGCAAACCCGTCACCACCCACCGGCAGCTCATACATCTGACCATCGGCCGTCTGAACATGCTCGATGGTCGCAAACCCCGCATACCAGTCCACCAGCCGCACACCGTTGTCCGGCACGCCACTGCTACCATCATTGGCACTGTGCAGATAAACGTCATCGCCAACACGGGTCACGCTCAACTGACTGGCGTCAGCGATCGTGTTCAGAATCAGCGTGTCGTTGGCATCCAGCCCTTCATCCTTGATGGTCACCAACGCAGACGTGTCCACCACATAGGTATCATCGCCCTGCTCGCCAAACCCGCTGCCGCCCAGGCCCGACGGGCCGGCGCCGCTGAAGATCAACACGTCGTTGCCCTGCCCACCATAGGCCACGCCTCGCCCGAGGGTAATGTTGTCATTGCCTTCATCGCCACTGACCCAGGTAAACAGACCATCGCGCGCAGCTATGATGACGTCATCGCCCGAGCCACCGAACAAGGTGTCGGACTGCCCGGCTGCATCGAGACCGGACGCCAGACCACCGTAGATATGATCGTTGCCATCGCCACCCTGAATCTGGTCGTCACCACCACCGCCTTCAATGACGTTGTCGCCCCACTCACCTTCCAGAACATCATTGAACTGGCTGCCGCGCAGGCCTTCGATGTCGATGTAGACGTCATGGAAGGCGATACCGCTCTGCGCTCCCCATTTCAGCGAGGCGCTCAAGCCTTCAGCACTGTCGTCATAGCTGACGATGTCGATACCGGCGCCACCTTCAAAGTTATCGGCCCCCGCCCCGCCCAGCAGCACATCATTCCCGGCCCCGGAAACGATCGTGTTGTCCCCGTCATTGCCGTAACCGGTGAAATCGCTGCTGCCGGTATAGGTCAACCGCTCAACGAACGCACTCAGCCTCAACTCGGACAGGCTGGTGTACACATGATCGGTACCACCCATGAAGCTGTCGTCTTCTTCGACAGTCACACCGGTGCTGTTGATCGTATAAACGTCATCACCGATACCGCCAGCCACCTTCACACCACTGGCATTGACGACAAAACGATCGGCGCCTGAGGTACCGATAACCTCTTCCACGTTGAGCAGTGTGTCACCAGCGAGGTTGCTGCCATTGCCGATCACGACATTGGCTACGTCGAAGGCGTAGCGGTAATTCACAGTGTCGTAGCCCTGCGCACCATCGATACTCATCGAGTCCTTGTGACGATAAATCACATCATCGAAGCCCGAGCCCTGAAGCGCCTCGATGCCGGTGAACATATCGCCATAGGCGATGGTCAGGCCGTCGTAGTTGGCGAAGTCTTCGACTCGCACCCCTTCAAGGCTGTCGCTGTAGCTGACGGTGTCGTAACCGTCTCCCCCGAAGAAATGATCGGCACCATCACCACCCCACAGCCAGTCGTTACCGGCACCCGCGATGATCTCGTTGTCGGTGTCGCTGCCGTAAGCCTTGAAATCACCGGTACCCGTGAAGGTCAGCTTCTCGACGAAGCCAGCCATCTTGATGCTGTTGAGGCTGGTGCGCAGTTCGTCATAGCCACCCCAGTCTTCCTCGACGATGGTCACGTCTTCGGCGCTGACGATGTAGACATCGTCACCGCTGCTGCCTTCCAGCGTCACGCCGGCTACCGAACTGCTGAACGTATCGTTGGAAAAGGTGCCGACGATCTTCTCAACGGATATCAGCGTATCGAGCTTGCCGTCGGGGCCGGTGACGGTGGTCGCACCATCGGCCAGTTCGACGTTGATTCCAGAGGGTATTGCGTAGTAAATCGCGGTGTCGAAGCCGTCACCGCCATCAAGCTCATCCGATCCCGTACTTGCCAGCAGGACATCATCCGACTCCAGTCCATAGAGTTGGTCATTGCTGTCGGTGCCCAGCAGGACGTCCGCTTCACTCGTTCCATTCACGACTGTCATCACATCTTCCTTGCGTTGTTGTTGAAACCGGATCCGTCAGTGTGGGCATTGCCTGTCCAGCGCGCATTCCCTCGCCTGATCGACTCGAACAAATCGTTGAGACCTGTAAAAAAGACGACCCGAGAGATCGCCTTTCAATGAAGCCTTGCGACAGATCAATCCGCCAGCCAGCCATACTCCCAATGCCGCAGGTTATCGCCGCGCAGCACGTAGTCGCGCAGCACCACCTCTCGCAATTCATCGCCCATGCGATAGCTGGCATCCGGGTCAGCCAGATGCATACGGATCGCTTGCAGCCATTCATCGGTCGTGTTGGTCTTGACCCGTGTGCACGGCAAGTAGCCGCGATAGGCCTCGGTGTCGGTGCAGACCACCGGGTAGCCGCAGGCGCCGTATTCCAACAGGCGCAGGTTGCTCTTGCAGTCGTTGAAGATGTGGAACTCGAGCGGAGCCAAAGCCAGATCAAGGTTCAGGCTGGCCAGTTTTGCCGGATACACATCCAGTGGAATCACACCGTGAAATTCGTGCATGTACGGCAGCAAGTCATCCGGGCACATGCCGAAGAACACCCAGTCGACTTCGTTGGCCAATTCACGCACCACGTCGGCGATCACGGCCAGATCGCCGTGGTGACTGGTCCCGCCCCCCCAGCCGACACGGGGCTTTTTCGAGGTGCGACGCTGGCTGCGCAGGTGTCCCCACAAGTCCTGAGCCAACATGTTCGGCACCACGCGTATGTCGTGGTGCATGTCCGACAGCGCGTTGGCCAGCGGCGCGGTTGAAACGACCACGCGATCGCACAGGCCGATCGCTCGGCGCACCATTCGCTCCATGTCCGACTTGCCCGGCATGTTGCGGATATGTGCATTGCGATGGGGAACGTCGATGACATAGTCGTCGAGTTCGAAAATCCGTCGGGCATTGAAGAACTTCTTCAGCGGCGGGATCTCATCAATGGCGTGCTCTGAGTAGCGCCCCTGCAGGACAATCACATCGGGCGCCTGCCGCTGGATATCGATGATCGACGGCAAGCCGTAACAGATGCGCCCTTCCACGCGGTTGGCCGCTTCCAGTTCGATCATCGGCTGGCTCATGCGATAGTGACCGATGGCTGAAGCGTTGATCGGAACCGCGAGCACGTTCGGCAGTTGCGCCTTGGAGAACGCGCTCCAGCCAGTACGCAGGCCCGGTTCAAGGCTGAAGTTGCTGGCGCCAACGCCCTGCAACGTCAGGTTGACGTTATAGGCCGGGTCGCGCGCAACCAGTGGCAGCCAGCGTTGATAGAAGGTGTCCTTCTCCTCGGCGTGCTGCGCTTGCTCTTGCTCCGTCGCCGCGATAACCGGCTGCGTACCCACCGCCAGCACGGCGTGCGGGTTCATCACCACCAGATAACCGTCGCGGCCAATGCGTAGGCACAGATCCACGACACTGAGCGTTTGCTTGAAATCCTGCTCATCAAGACCGCCGGCCGCTTCGAATACCGATTTGCGAATCATCAGGCAGTCGCCACCGACCGCGCTCAGATCATGCACAGCTTGCAGTCGGTGCATATACCCGTCCGACTGCATCGGCTGGCCGTAGAACGGCAGTCCCGCCGGCCCATTCAGCCCCAGGATGAGACCGGCGTGCAGCACGCCACCGTCCGGGTTGAACAGCTTGGCGCCCACCACCCCGACTTCAGGGCGTTGTGCATGATTGAGGAGCTCATCGAGCCAGTCGGCCTGGGTGATTACCGCAAAGGCGTTAAGCATCAGCACGTACTCACCGCGCGCCTGGCGCGCGGCGAAGTTGTGCACAGCGGCGGCATCGCCCTTTTGCGCATACCGCAGCACGCGAATCCGGTCGCTGCCCAACTGCGCCATGCCGTCCAGCCACGCCAGCGCTTCGGCGCTTTCGCTGCCGTTGTCGACCAGGAGCAATTCGTACTCGGTGTAGGCGGTTTTCTCCAGCAGCGTTTCGACACAACGCTGCAAGGCGGCAGTCTGGTCCTGAGTGACGATGATCACCGACACCAGAGGGCGCTGCGCGTGACGGTAGTCGACACGATTGAGCAGCCCGTTCTGGCGGATTTCATGAGCAATGCCGAGGCGCTGCAGATGAGCCTCGAGAATTCGCCGACTTTGCTCCACCACGCCAGGCTCGGTGAGCCATTGCGACAGGTCGAATTTCGACTCCAGCAATACCTCGGCGATATGACCGACAACCTGCAGGCCATCGCTTTCGACCATCCGCCAGAGCATGTCGTGTGGCGCCAGTTCGGCGAACGTTGGCGCAAATCCACCGAGGGCGAGGAAGCGTTCGCGCTGGAATGCCAGCGCTCGGCCGACGTACGGATAACTGCGCATGAGGTCGAGGTTGAAGTCCGGCTTGAACGCCGGTTCCGCCGATTCGCCGTCGCGCACGCTGCCTTCATCACTGTACAGACACGTCAGCGACCGCGAATGCGCGATGCGATCGGCCATCACCAGCAATGCCGGTGCCACCGGGCGATCTCCCGGTTGCAGCAGATAGAACCAGTCGGCGCCTTCGAGTTGCGGCAACAGCGTATTGATCTGCTCCAGACCGTCATCTTGCAACGGCATGTGGAACACGCGATCCTGCAACACTGCTTCGGTACAGGCTACGGACAGTACCAGCACCAGCTCCGGTGGATAGTCCTGTGCAGCGAGCGCTTGCAGGGTGCGCTCGAGACCGTCGCGGCTACCCTGCGCATCGATGACGATCGGCACGATCCTCGGCTGCTGCGGCCAGCCAGCAAGCGTTTCCGGCAACCATTGGCGCTGCGTCTCGGTCAGCACCCGACACGCCAGCCACTGCGCATAGAGCTCGCCGAAACTGAAGCTGTCGACACCCACACCCAGCTCCTGGCGGCTTTGCTTGGTGCCAAGGGTACGGCTCAGCGGCAGTTCTTCCCAAACGCGAGGCGACTCGTCGGCGCTCGTCAGTCGCACGTAGCGAACCCAGCCCTTTGCGGGCGCCGACTCGCCGCTGCGCACTTTGAGCATTTGCGAAAGCCACTCGCGCTCAACCTCGGCAGCATCCTTCATCGGTTGCTGCGCGCTCAGGCGCTCAGGGTAAAGTCGCTCGGCGCTCAGGACATTGTTCGACGTCACCATGTTGCCGCGCCGCAACAGACACACGTACAAGGCAAAATCCAGGGTCGCGACGAAGCATGCACCTGCTTCAGTCAGAGCGGGCAACAATTCGGCGACATCGGCACGCCGGAACAACGCACTGCTGAAGCCGCCGAGGACGTTGACCGGGAATTTTTCGAAAATGCTCAGCACATCGTCGCCTTTGAGCAAGGCGCTCACGGGTGATAGCGAGCTGTTTTCCAAACGGGCCGGCAGAATGATGTCGTTGGCGTCCCACAGCAGCCGCTGAGCGATCACCAGACTGACTTCTTCGCGCTGTAACTCATGGGCTTGCTGTTCGATACAGGCCGAATACAGCAGGTCATCGTCACACAGGAATTTGATGAACTCGCCGCGCGCCTGTTCGAGGCAGGCTTTCAGGTTGCCCACCAGCCCGAGCGTCTGTGGATTGCGAACGTAGCGCACCTGGGCCCCGGTTTGCTCCATCACCAAGCTGACGATGTCCTTGATCTCCTCACCACGACTGTCATCGCACACGACGATGTCGAGATTGCTGTAAGTCTGGCTGACGGCACTGTTCAGCGTGCGCTCGAAAAAGCGCGGATTGAAAGCAGGGATGGCAATGCTGACGAGAGGAAGTGAATTCACGGCGGGCTCACAGGCGGTACGAGCCCGCTCGCAAAAACGAGCCCTTGATACCGCAAAAAATCATTAACAGAGGCACAACGTTGGCGGGCGCTCACGCACCCGCCAATCATCAGATCTTGTTGAACAGACCCAACTGACTGATCTTGCTGAACGCCAGTTGCGCGGCTTGCAGCATGGTCTGTTGCAGCGTCAGGCGGGTCATGACTTCAGCCGGATCGGAATCACGAATCGAACCCTGGGTCGTGCTGTTCGCCGTGGTCAGGCTGTCGTTGGTGATGGTCTGCATGTCCAGCGCCTGGCCGCGGGCACCAATGGTGGTGACTGCGGTGCCGATCTGGTTGGAAGCGGCATCGATGTTGCCGAGGCCCGCCTCCATCGCGCCCTGCAATTTCTGCTTGGCAACCGGATCGCCATCAACTGGCGTGTTCAGCGCGGTGATCATCTGGCCCAGGGTGTCGAGCACGTTCTGGGTCTGGTGATTGTTCGGCTGGATCGAGAACTGATCGCCTGCGGCCGGCGTGTTGCCCAGCGCGAAGGTCACACCGGCAGCGGTGGCGTTACCGCCGGCAACCGTGCCCGAAGAAACCGGCTTGCTGTCGGCGGTCACTGGCGCGGCATACAGATCGAAATCGGTGGCGCTGGTGAACTTGAGCACCGCGCCGCCCTGCGGGAAAGCTGCGGTGTAGGCTGCCTGATCGGTGATGGTCGAACCGGTGATCACGCTGGTCGACGGGTTACCCGGATTACGCGTGGTGGTGAACGAGTCCGGCGAGGCCGACAGCTGAAAACTGTGCCCTGCGATAACGGCGTCCGGGTTGGTATCGCCGGCCTTCAGGTTGACGTTCAGCTTGAGGTCGACGCCGCGGAAACTGACGGTCTGATTGGCGCCGCTGCTGTTGCTGATCAGGCCGTTCTGGCTGGCCTCGGCGGTCACATCGTTGCCCAGCGCATCGGTGATTTTCAGCTGGGTGCTGCTGACGAAATCGATGGTGTACGGCTGCCCGGCAGTGAACTTGGCATCGTAAGTGGCGGCAGTGCCGACGGTGCCGTTGGACAGCACGACACGGCCGTCATCGACGGCTGGCGCGGTCATTTTGGTGTTGGTGCGGCCGGTGTTGATGGTCTGCTGGAACGCGTCCCAACCGGTGGTGTTGGTGCCCACGGTCATGCCGTCGCCGATGCCCAGATCGATGGTGGTCTGGTCGCCGTTGTAGCTGAACGTGCCGTCAGAATTCTTCGAGTACGGCGCGGTATCGGTTTTCGAACCGGAGAACAGGTAGTTGCCGTTGGCATCCTTGGCGTTCATCAGGCCCAGCACCTGCTGCTGGATCTCACCCAGTTCCGAGGCGTACGCCTGGCGATCCTTGTCGGTGATCGTGCCGTTGTTCGCGGCCAGCGCAAGTTCCTTGGCCCGTGCCAACGCCGTGGTGATCGAATCCAGCGTGGACTCCTGCACGTTCAACGCACTTTTGGTGGTGTTGACGTTGGTCTTGTACTGATCGAGCATCGCCGCCTGCTGGCCCAATTGCAGCAAGCGCCCGGCACCGATCGGATCATCGGCGGCAGTGTTGATGCGTTGCAGGCTGCTCGCCTCGCTCGCGGTGGCGACAGCCTTGTTGAAGTTACGCTGATAATCCGAAGCTTGCGTTCCGTAATACTGGGCGGTGGAAATGCGCATGAATTACGACTCCTTAAAGGCTGTTGATCAGCGTGGCGAAAGTTTCCTGCGCAGCTTTGATGATCTGCGAAGACGCTGTGTAGTACTGCTGGTACTTGACCAGGTTGCCGGTTTCTTCGTCCAGGTTGACCCCGGAAAGCGAATCGCGGGCACCCTTGGCGTTCTCCAGAATCGCCGTGGTTGCGGCGCTGTCGGACTTGCCTTGGGCGGTCTTGGTACCGACGTTGGTCACCAGGGTGTTGTAGGCGTCGGTCAGGCTGATGCCCTTGCTCGCCGAACCGGTGTCCACGGTCTGTTTGGTTTGCAATGCGACCAGTGCCTGGGCGTTGCGGTTGTCCGAAGACGCCGCGCCGGTCAGGTTCATGGTGAAGGTTTCACCCGTCTTCGGCGTGCCGCCGACGGTGGTCTGCACGGTGAAGGTCTTCTGCACGTTCGGCGTGACGGTAGTGTCCATCACCGGGTTGCCGCTGGCATCGACGATGCCGACTTTCAGATTCAGCGTGTTCGACTGGCCAGGCACGATGGTACCGGTGCCAATGGTCGCGCCCTTGGCGTCGACCAGGTTGTACGATTGGCTGCCGCCGCTGGCTGCGCCGAACACCAGTTTGACCGGCGTCGAATTCTTCAACGCTGCCTGCATGTCAGCCTGGGCGGTCGGGTTGTAGATGTCGATCTTGTCGCTGAGCGTCGGCTGGGTGTAAGTGCCCAGACCGTTGGCGCTGGCGACGCCGGTCAGCGGACCGGCCGCAGCGACTTTCTTCGGATCGGTCAGGACCGTCTGAATGCTCGCCGCGGCGTTGCGGGTCGGCGTGACTTTAAATGAGTCACCCGCGCTCAGCGCGCCGCCATTCAAGGCCAAGGTGAAACCGTCGATCACTGGCGGCGGATTGGTCGTGGTGCTGAATGCGCCCAGATCGGTGCCGTCGGAACGCTTGACGGTGTAATCGGTGGCGCTGGTGAAGGTCACCTGATAATCGCTGGTGGTCAGCTTGCCGGTGTCCTTGATGGTCACATCGAGGTTGCCCGAACCGGCGCTGTTGCCATCCTTCGCAATGCTGCGCTGACTGATCAGGGCGGCACTGTTGATGTTGTTGAAAATCGCCGCGCCGAAGTCACCGTTCTTGTCGATGCCCTGGGCTTGCTGGCTGTTGATCTGATCGGCAATCACCAGAGCGACGCGACCGAGCTCGTTGAGCGACGGGTCGAGGACTTCCTTGCGATAGGTCAGCAGACCGCCGATTTCGCCACCGCTGATCACCGAAGTAATGTCGATGGTGCTCGAACCGCGATCCATCTGGATCGACATGCGCGACGGGTCGGTCTTGCTCGCAACCATGCTCAGGCTGTTGGTGGTGTTGCCGATGACCAGCGGCTGACCGCTGCCGACATAGATGTCGAAGCTGGTGCCGCGCTCGACGACCTGGGCACCGGTCAGCTCCGAGAGCTGACGCACGGCTTCGTTACGGCTGTCGAGCAGGTCGTTCGGCGCCCCGCCACTGGTGGAGATTTCGCCGATCTTCTGGTTGAGATTGGCGATCGCCGTGGCGAGCTTGTTCACCTGGGCGGTCATGTCGCCGAGGCTGCCGTTGATCGTGGTGTTCTGATCGTTGAGCTGCTTGGCCAGGGTATTGAAGCGGCTGGTCAGCGCCTGCGCGCCGGTCAGCACCGACTGACGCGAAGTGTCATCGGTGGCCGACGTCGATACGCCCTGCATCGAGGTGAAGAATTTCTGCAGCACACCGGTCAGGCCGGTGTTGGTGTCCGACAGCATGGCGTCAAGCGGCGTCGCCTGCTTGAGGAACGCGGCCGATTCGCTGTCCAGCGAAGTCGCGGTGTGCAGCTGCGATTCCAGGTACGAGTTGTACACTCGGCGCACGTCAGCCAGGGTCGTGCCCGTGCCGATGAAAACGCTGCCGTACTGCTGCGAGGACTTGGTGCCCTGCACGGTTTGCTGACGTGAATAACCGGCGGTGTCGACGTTGGCAATGTTGTTGCCTGTCGTAGCCAGAGAGGACTGGCTGGCCGACAGTCCCGACATCCCGATATTGAGCAAACTCATGGTTCAGACCTTATTACCTGGTGCCTTATAAAGGCGTGGTGGAGACACCCGCCGCAGCGTAGTTTTCAAAACTGTTCATCTGCTTGGCAATTTGCGAAATCTTCGTCGCGTAGTTCGGGTCGGTGGCGTAACCGGCCTTCTGCAACTCGCGTACAAACTGTTCTGGGTTATCGGCCGACTTCAGCACTTCTTGATAGCGATTGTTGCTCTGCAGCAACGTCACCAGATCGTGGAAGCTGTCCTTGTACGAGGCGTAGGAACGGAACTCGGCCGTCTCCTTGACCATCGCGCCATTGCGGAACTCGCTGGTGATCGCGCGGGCCGAATCGCCCTTCCAGTTGCTGCTCGCCTTGATGCCGAACAGGTTGTGGCTGCTGCTGCCATCCTGAGCGCGCATGACCGATTTGCCCCAACCGGTTTCCAGTGCCGCTTGCGCCACCAGGTAACGCGGATCGACGCCGATGCGGTCGGCGGCTTCCTTGGCCATCGGCAGCATGGTGTTGACGAATTCGTCGGCAGAACTGAAGGCCTTCTTCGCCGGTGCCAGCGGAATCTGCGCCATGGCGCGGCCGTAGACCTGCATCTGCCCGCCAGCGGCTTTCTGCTCTTCGGCACGGGCCAGCCAGTCGCCGTTGTACAAAGCGCCGGAGCCTGTGACGGCGGTAGTCGCAGCCCGTTGCGGCAAGGCGTTGGTCGCTGCGGCCGCAGTGCTGGCAGTGGCCACGCTCGGCGCCGACGGCACCAGGCCTGCGAGCAAGCGATCGGCCAGTTTCGGCGGCAATGCCAGACGCCGCTGGTTGATCAGCGCCATGTCGTTGCGATGGGAAATATCGGTCTTGTTCGGCGCATGCACCGAGCGCGATGCCCACAACGGACGCTCGCCGTTGACGCGGGACAGCGGACCGGTGGCGACGGTGCCGGCGGCAATCGGCGTCGGCACGGCGGCGGCCTTGGCCAGCGCTTCCTGCTGCTTGGCGGCGGACGCGGCGGCAGCCTCGCCCGGCGCCATCGGTTTGTTCTTCGACATCTGCCGGATCAGCACATCGGCCAGGCCGATACCACCGCCCTCGCGGGACATGGAAACCGCCAGCTGCTGGTCGTACATTTCCTGATACTGCTTGGCCGCCGGCGTGTTCAGCGGGTTGTCCTGACCAAGCGCTTCGGTGGCCGAGCGCATCGACTTGAGCATTTCGCCGAGGAACAGCGACTCGAATTCCTGCGCAACCTTGCGCATGTTCTCGTCGCTGTTCTTGTCGCCGACCTTCAGCTGGTTCAGACGATTGAGGTCGGAGTAGGAACCCGAATCGCTGCTGCTGACCAGACCGCTTTTGCGCATATCCATGGTGGCCGGCCTCAGATCACGATCAGGTCGGCTTGCAATGCGCCGGCCTGCTTCAAAGCTTCAAGAATCGCCATCAAGTCACCCGGTGCTGCGCCGACCTGGTTTACCGCACGGACGATCTCGTCGAGGGTGGTGCCCGGGCCAAACTTGAACATCGGTTTGGCTTCCTGTTCGGCATTCACCCGCGAGCGCGGTACGACGGCGGTCTGGCCGTTGGACAGCGGGCCTGGCTGGCTGACAATCGGGTCTTCGGTGATGGTCACGGTCAGGCTGCCGTGGGTCACGGCGGCTGGCGACACTTTCACGTTCTGGCCGATGACGATGGTGCCGGTACGCGAGTTGATGATGACTTTTGCCACCGCCTGACCCGGATCGATTTCGAGGTTTTCCAGGATCGACAGGTAGTCGACGCGCTGGCTCGGATCCAGCGGCGCAGTCACGCGCACCGAACCGCCGTCGATGGCTTGGGCGACGCCAGGGCCGAGCATGTCGTTGACCTTGTCGACGATGCGCTTGGCGGTGGTGAAGTCGGAACGGTTGAGGTTCAGCGTCAGGCTGTTGCCCTGGTTGAAACCGCTCGGCACCGCACGTTCCACCGACGCACCGCCAGGGATGCGACCGGCCGACGGAACGTTGACGGTGATCTTCGAACCATCACGGCCTTCAGCGTCGAAACCGCCGACCACGAGGTTGCCCTGAGCGATCGCATAGACGTTGCCGTCGATACCCTTGAGCGGCGTCAGCAGCAAGGTGCCGCCGCGCAGGCTCTTGGAGTTACCGATCGAAGACACGGTGATGTCGACCTGCTGACCAGGTTTGGCAAACGCTGGCAGATCGGCACTCACCGACACCGCCGCGACGTTCTTCAACTGCACGTTGCCCGACCCCGGCGGCACCTTGATGCCGAACTGCGAGAGCATGTTGTTGAAGGTCTGCAGGGTGAACGGGGTCTGCGTCGTCTGGTCACCGGTGCCGTTAAGCCCGACCACCAGGCCGTAACCGATCAACTGGTTGGAGCGCACGCCGGAAATGCTGGCGATGTCTTTCAGCCGCTCGGCGTGGGCGGTGAACGCCGCAGACATCAACAACGCGGCCACCATAAGGCTTTTCAGATTCAACGTAGCCACCTAGAAAGGGAACAGCGGGCTGAGGAAGAAACGGTCGAACCAGCCTGGCTGACTCGTATCGGCAAACGCGCCGGTACCCGAGTAGGTGATGCGCGCATCGGCGACACGGGTCGACGACACGGTGTTGTCGGTCGCGATGTCGTCGGCGCGGACCATGCCGGCGATGCGCACCAGTTCGTCACCGGTGTTGAGCGTCAGCCACTTCTCGCCACGCACGGCGATGATGCCGTTGGGCAGCACGTCGGCCACGGTCACGGTGATCGAACCGGTCAGGCTGTTGCTCTGCCCGGACTTGGCGTCGCCCTTGGTCGAACGGTCGGCGCTGTAGCCAGCGTTCAGGCTCAAGTCGCCACCGCCAATCGGGTTGTTGGTGGTCAGGCTGGAGCCGAACAACGAGGTCAGGCCGATCGAGTTATCGCTGTTCTTGTCCATCTGCGAGTTAGCGTTCTTGCTTGCCTGGGTGCGCTCGTTCAGGGTGATGGTGATGATGTCACCGACCCGGAACGCCTTGCGGTCGCTGTACAGGTTCTGCTCGAAGCCGGCCTGATAGATCGAGCCATTGTTGGCAGCCGCCGGCAACGGTGTGCGCGGCAACACCGGGGCGTAGTAAGGGTCATTGGGCTTGGGCGTCGGGGCGACGCAGCCCGCGAGCGAGACGACCCCACTCAATGCCAGAACAGATACAAAGCGCTTCATGACCCTACCTCACGGTGTTGCTGGCGACCTCAGGCCGCCCCAAAGACTGGATTACAGATTCTGCGTTACGAACGAGAGCATCTGGTCGGCGGTGGAGATCACCTTGGAGTTCATCTCGTAGGCGCGTTGAGTGGTGATCATGTTGACCATCTCTTCAACGGTGCTGACGTTCGAGGTTTCCAGGGTGTTCTGCAGCGTGGTACCGAAACCGTTCAGGCCCGGGGTGCCGATCTGTGGCGCGCCGGAAGCAGCGGTTTCCAGGAACAGGTTGTTGCCCACGGCTTGCAGGCCGGCCGGGTTGATGAAGTCGGCGGTCTGCAGGTTGCCGATCACTTGCGAGGCCGGGTTGCCGGCGATGGTGATCGACACGGTGCCGTCACGGCCGACGGTGAAGGTCTGCGCATCGTTCGGGATGATGATCGCCGGTTCCAGAGCGAAACCGCTGGCATTGACGATCTGGCCATTGGAATCGAGGTGGAAAGTACCGTCACGGGTGTAGGACGTGGTGCCGTCCGGCTGCAGGATCTGGAAGAAACCGCGACCGTCGATGGCCATGTCCAGCGGCTGCTCGGTGGTTTGCAGGCTGCCGGCGGTGAAGTTTTTCTGGGTGCCGACAATGCGCACACCGGTACCCACTTGCAGACCCGACGGCAGTTCGCTGTCCTGGGTCGACTGGGCACCTGGCTGACGCTTGATCTGATAGAGCAAGTCCTGGAACTCGGCACGGTCACGTTTGAAACCCGTGGTCGAGACGTTCGCCAGGTTGTTGGAAATGGTGGTCAGGTTGGTGTCCTGGGCGGACAGACCGGTTTTGGCAACCCATAGAGCCGGAAGCATTCGATTCTCCTCGTGCGCCTGTTTTACGGCGCGACGTTCTGATAATTAGCTGATCTGCAAGACCCGAGCCATGGCCTGGTCGTCGTCTTTGGCGGTGTTCATCATCTTGACGTGCAACTCGAACTGCTTGGCCAGCGCCAGCACCGAAGTCATTTCTTCCACGGCATTGACGTTGCTCGACTCGAGGAAACCCGAGACCAGTTTGACGTTGGCGTCGGCTTGCGCCGGCTGGCCGTCCTTGGTGTAAATCGAACCGTCGAGGCCTTTGTTCATGTTCTTGATGTCCGGATTGACCAGCTTGATCCGGTCGACTTCGGCCATGACGCGCGGACCTTCGCCCATTGCGCGAATGCTGATGGTGCCGTCTTCACCGACTTCGACCTGCTGCTCGGGCGGCACGGCGATCGGGCCGCCATTACCGATCACCGGCATGCCGTTGCCGGCGCGCAATACGCCGAGGGCGTCGATGTTGAGGCTGCCGGTGCGCACGTAGCTTTCACCACCGCTGGGGTTTTGCACGGCGATGAAACCGTTGCCGGATACCGCGACGTCGAGTTCACGACCGGTCTGCACCAGCGAGCCCGGCGTGAAGTCGGTGGCGGGACGTTCGCTCATGGCAAACGCACGCGCCGGAAAGCTGTCACCGAACACCGGCATCGAACGCGCCTGCTCGAGGTCGCGCTGGAAGCCGTTGGTGGAGATGTTCGCCAGGTTGTTGGCATGCGCCCGCTGCGCCAGTGCGTTCTGGCTGGCGCCGGTCATTGCCACATAAAGGTACTTGTCCACTGTGTTTCCTCTGCATGCCGGACGTTTGCCGCCCACCGCTGTACTGCTCAGCCATAAGCAATTTGCAGACCAACTTTTTATTGGCGGGCGAAGGCCCGGTAAACAGGGGGCTTGAGGGGATCGGAGGGGGAATCTCAAATGGGTCGAAGACGAAAAACCGGCGGTGTCATGCCGGTTAGTGGCAATCCTGAGTTCGGCGGGGATGGAGATCCTGTGGCGAGGGGATTTATCCCCGTTCGGCTGCGCAGCAGTCGCCAAGCCTGCAAATGAGGTCGCTGTGAAGGAAAAGCGGGGCGGCTTCGCCGCCCATCGGGGATAAATCCCCTCGCCACAAAGGCTCTATTTAGCTTTCGGAGGTTTTGCCAACCTCATACTCACGCAACTTGTTGGCAATCGTCGTGTGCGAAACCCCCAGCCGCTTGCCCAACTGCCGACTGCTGGGATGCTCGGAATACAAGCGCTCCAGCACCGCTTTCTCGAAACGCCCGACGATCTCGTCCAGACTGCCGTCGAGAGAAAAATCGCCAAGCGGCTGACGCACGCCGTAATCGGGCAGGCGAATATGTTCGGCCTTGACCGTGCCGCCGTCGCACAGGGAAACCGCCTGGAACAGCACGTTTTCCAACTGCCGCACGTTGCCCGGCCAGTGGTAATGGCTGAGGCGATCCATCGCCGCCGGGGCCAGTTTCGGCAGCGGACAGCCGATCTGCCGACTGGCCTGATCGAGGAAATGTTCGACCAGCGGCGTCAAACCGTCGAGGCATTCGCGCAGCGGCGGAATGTGCAGCGACAACACGTTCAAGCGGTGATAGAGATCCTGACGAAACTCGCCGCGCGCGCACAATTCGGACAAGTCCACCTGGGTCGCGCAGATCACCCGCACATCGAGATAGACCTCTTCATCACTGCCGACGCGACGGAAGCAACCGTCCTGAAGAAAGCGCAGCAATTTGACCTGCAAGCGCGGGCTCATCTCGCCGACGCCATCGAGAAACAGCGTGCCGCCAGCGGTCAACTCCAGCAGGCCAAGCTTGCCCTCAGCGCGAGCGCCTTCGAAAGCGCCGGGGCCGTAGCCGAACAGTTCGGTCTCGGCCATCGACTCCGGCAACCCGGCGCAGTTGAGCGCCATAAACGGTGACTGTCCACGCGGGCTGGCGAGATGGCAGGCGCGCGCGAGCAGTTCCTTGCCGGTGCCGGTTTCGCCTTCTATTAATAGCGGTGCATCCAGCGGCGCCATGCGTCGCGCTTCGCGGACCACAGCGGCCATGACTTTCGAGCTCTGGAAAATACTGTCGAAACCGCGCAGCTCTTGCTTGCGCACATTGTAGATACGCTCGCCGACGCGGTCGGCGCGGTGCAGCGTCAGTACGGCGCCGGCCATGGCCTCGCTGTCATCGTGCTCCGATTGCAGCGGCGCGATGTCGGCGAGAAAGATGTCGCCCTTGACCTTGACGCGCATGCCGTTGATCCGCGATTTGTTGGCGCGCACCAGTTCGGGCAGGTCGAAATCCTCGGCGTAGCGCGACAGCGGAATCCCCGGCACCTCATCGACGCGCACGCCGAGCAACTGCGCTGCCGCGCGGTTGGCCGCAACGATCGAGCCGCCCATGTCGATCGACAACACCGGAAACTCCAGCGCGCCGAGCAGTGCGTTCAATTCCATGTGCCGGCGTTCACTGGGCATCAGCCCGACGCGCTTGACCCCAAACACCCCGCCGATCGCCTCGAACTTGGGGCGCAACGCCTGGAACTGGATGTTGATCAGGTTCGGGCAGTGCAGATAGATCGCATTGCCATGCTCACCGCCAACTTCACCGCGGGCAACGTTGATCCCGTACGCCACCAGCAGATTGAGAATGTCGCGCAGGATGCCGATGCGGTTCTGGCAGTGGACTTTGATGCGCATAGAAAAAGGCCCGACAGGTTTGAGAGGTAAACACATTTCTCTGTGGGAGCGAGCCTGCTCGCGAAGGCGCCAGCACATCCAGTATCGATGTGTCATACAGACCGCTTTCGCGAGCAGGCTCGCTCCCACAGGGTTTGGTGGCGCGCCCGAGGCAGAGTTTCTGTCGAGGCACGCAGATAGTTGTCAAGATTATGTGACAGCCCCTGCCCTTTTCAAACCCGCCAATCACCGTAAATGCGCATTACCCGACACAGCGTAACGATAACTTTACGAAACAAGCAGAATTTTCCTACGCATTCACCGCTCAACATGCTGCGCAGGTTCGCGCTCTGGGGTATTCCTTTAGCCATCGCTGGACATAACAAAAACGAATTTCCTAGCAGGAGAGCAGCATGAAGCAGACGCAATACGTGGCTCGCGAGCCCGATGCGCAAGGTTTTATCGACTACCCCGCCGAAGAACATGCGGTGTGGAACACGCTGATCACTCGCCAGTTGAAGGTGATTGAAGGTCGCGCGTGCCAGGAATACCTGGACGGTATCGAAAAACTCGGTCTGCCCCACGACCGCATCCCGCAACTGGCCGAGATCAACAAAGTCCTCGGCGAGACCACCGGCTGGCAAGTTGCCCGGGTGCCGGCGCTGATTCCTTTCCAGACCTTCTTCGAGTTGCTTGCCAGCAAGCAATTCCCCGTCGCCACCTTCATACGTACCCGCGAAGAACTCGACTATCTGCAAGAGCCGGACATTTTTCACGAGATCTTCGGCCACTGCCCGTTGCTGACCAACCCGTACTTCGCTGAATTCACCCACACCTACGGCAAGCTTGGCCTGCAAGCGACCAAGGAAGAACGCGTGTATCTGGCGCGGCTGTACTGGATGACCATCGAATTCGGTCTGGTCGACACCCCGCAGGGCAAGCGCATCTACGGTGGCGGAATTCTGTCCTCGCCGAAAGAAACCGTTTACTGCCTGTCGGACGAGCCCGAGCATCAGCTCTTCGATCCGCTGGAAGCCATGCGCACGCCGTATCGCATCGACATCCTGCAACCGCTGTACTTCGTCCTGCCCAATCTCAAGCGCCTGTTCGATGTGGCCCATGAAGACATCATGGCCATGGTTCGCCAAGGCATGCAGCTGGGCTTGCACGCGCCGAAATTTCCGCCGAAACCCAAAGCCGCCTGAACCGCGACTTTTGCTGACAATTGCGTCTGTCCGTCGCCGCCACTTTGCTTTAGCGTGACGGCATTGGCGGCACACGCGCTTTAATAAAAAACATACTCGTTTTCAGGAATACACCATGTCGACTTTGAACCAAGCCCACTGCGAAGCCTGCCGCGCCGATGCGCCACAAGTCAGCGACGAAGAACTGCCGATCCTGATCAAGCAGATCCCTGACTGGAACATCGAAGTACGCGACGGCATCATGCAGCTGGAAAAAGTTTTCCTGTTCAAGAACTTCAAGCACGCGCTGGCGTTCACCAACGCCGTCGGCGAAATCTCCGAGGCCGAAGGTCACCACCCGGGCCTGCTGACCGAGTGGGGCAAAGTCACCGTGACCTGGTGGAGCCATTCGATCAAAGGCCTGCACCGCAACGACTTCATCATGGCTGCGCGCACTGACGAAGTGGCCAAGACCGCAGAAGGACGCAAGTAATGCACTTCGACGCCATCGGCCGGATCCCCGGCGACCCGATTCTCGGTTTGATGGAGGCCTATGCGCAGGATGCCAATCCGCGCAAGTTCGACCTTGGCGTTGGCGTCTACAAGGATGCCCAGGGCCTGACGCCAATCCCCGAGGCGGTGAAAATCGCCGAGGCGCGACTGGTCGAAAGCCAGGACACCAAGACCTACATCGGTGGCCACGGCAATCCGCTGTTCGGCAAGGTCATCAACGAACTGGTGCTCGGTAGCGACTCGGCATTGATCGCCGAACAACGCGCCGGCGCCACCCAGACCCCGGGCGGTACCGGTGCCCTGCGTCTGGCGGCGGACTTCATTGCGCAATGCCTGCCGGGCAAAGGCGTGTGGTTGAGCAACCCGACCTGGCCGATCCACGAAACCATTTTCGCCGCCGCCAAGGTCAAGGTCAGCCACTACCCGTACGTCGGCAATGACAACCGCCTCGACGTCGAAGCGATGCTCGCCGTGCTCAGGGAAGTGCCGAAGGGCGACGTGGTGCTGCTGCATGCGTGCTGCCACAACCCGACCGGTTTCGACCTGAGCCATGACGACTGGAAGCGCGTGCTTGAAGTGGTGCGCAGCCGCGATTTGCTGCCGCTGATCGACTTTGCTTATCAGGGTTTTGGCGATGGTCTGGAGCAGGACGCGTGGTCGACCCGGTTGTTCGCGGCGCAAGTGCCGGAGCTGCTGATCACCAGTTCCTGCTCGAAGAACTTCGGCCTGTATCGAGACCGTACCGGTGCGCTGATCGTCTGCGCGACCAGCGCCGACAAGCTCACCGACATCCGCAGCCAACTGGCCAACATCGCCCGCAATCTGTGGTCGACGCCGCCGGATCACGGCGCGGCAGTGGTCGCGACCATCCTTGCCGATCCAGAGCTGAAAGCGCGCTGGGCCGATGAAGTGGAAGCGATGCGCTTGCGTATCGCGCAGTTGCGCAGCGGTCTGGTCGAAGCGCTGGAACCCCACGGTTTGCGCGAGCGTTTTGCCCACATCGGCGTGCAACGCGGGATGTTCTCCTACACCGGCCTGTCGCCGGAACAGGTGAAAACCCTGCGCGAGCGGCACAGCGTGTACATGGTCAGCTCGGGCCGGGCCAACGTCGCCGGCATTGACGCCACCCGCCTCGCATCGCTTGCGGACGCCATCGCCGACGCCTGCAAATAATCCCCCCGCCCGACTGATCGTTCCCACGCTCTGCGTGGGAATGCAGCCCGGGACGCTCCGCGTCCCAACAGCGGACGCAGAGCGTCCATTGAGGCATTCCCACGCAGAGCGTGGGAACGATCAGCAAACCCAGCTCTTGCCTCCCTGCGGCCATCTGTCGCATTAATTTGAATTAAAAGTCTGATTGTCATTTTTCCTGCTGTATCCTGCGCAGGCTTTGTAAAGCGCGGAGCACCTGATCTATCAACAGACTTAGCGAGGAGCGCACCCATGCACGAGATTCCCAATCTCCCCTTCCCAAGCCTGCACGTACCTGAGCAGACGACCCCGCAACACGCCGGTGCTGAAAAGCCCGAGCCGCAAGAAGCCGCTGACAGCCGCAAAGCCGACAGCGAAGAGTAAGACCCGCCGTACAGACCGTGTGGAAAGCGCTAACATGCGCTTTCCACACTGCCTGAAACCCGAGCCCGCCATGACCGACGAATTCTCCGAAAGCCAAGCTGCCGTGCTGATCGGCGCCACCGAGAAAATGATCGAGATCTGGAATCGCCTCTCGCCCGAGAAGCAAGCTGCCCTGCTCGAACGTTTCGGCAGCGAAGAAAACGCCCTCGCCGCCCTCGTCACCACGCAACTGGTCGCCCCGGCGAAATCCTGAAAGCGCCGCCCGGCAAATAGTTTTACTTTTCCCCGCCCCTGAACGGTTCACGCCGGTATCATGAGCAGCCTATCTAATCTGCTGCTCCCGTGGATCGTTACCCATGTCGTCTATATCCGAGCCCCAGCGTCCGCTGGCGGTTACGCTGCAAGTAGTCTCCATCGTCCTCTTCACCTTCATCGGTTATCTGAACATCGGCATCCCGCTGGCCGTGCTGCCGGGCTACGTCCACAGTGACCTCGGTTTCGGCGCGGTGATCGCCGGGCTGGTGATCAGCGTGCAATACCTTGCCACCCTGCTCAGCCGCCCGTACGCGGGCAAGATTATCGACAACCAGGGCAGCAAACGCGCGGTGATGATCGGCCTCGCTGGCTGTGGCTTGAGCGGTGTGTTCATGCTGATTTCCGCGTGGACGCCGAACCTGCCACTGCTGAGCCTGATCAGCCTGTTGATCGGCCGCCTGGTGTTGGGCAGCGCCGAGAGTCTGGTCGGTTCCGGCTCAATTGGCTGGGGCATCGGCAGGGTTGGCGCGGCGAATACGGCGAAAGTGATTTCCTGGAACGGCATCGCCAGTTACGGCGCCCTGGCGATCGGTGCGCCGTTCGGTGTCTGGCTGGTGAGCCGGCTGGGGCTGTGGAGCATGGGCGTGAGCATCATCCTTCTCGCTCTGCTCGGTCTGGCGCTGGCTTGGCCAAAAACCGCTGCGCCGATTGTTGCCGGCGAACGTCTGCCGTTCATGCATGTGCTGGGCAAAGTTTTCCCCCACGGCTGCGGACTGGCGCTGGGCTCGATCGGTTTTGGCACCATCGCCACGTTCATTACCCTGTATTACGCGACCCAGCACTGGGACAACGCGGTGCTGTGCCTGAGCCTGTTCGGCGCCAGCTTCATCGGCGCGCGGCTGCTGTTCGGCAATCTGATCAACAGCCTCGGCGGCTTCCGCGTGGCGATTGCCTGTCTGTCGGTGGAAACGTTGGGACTGTTGCTGTTGTGGATTGCTCCGGATGCGCATTGGGCACTGGCCGGTGCGGCGCTGAGCGGTTTCGGCTTCTCGCTGGTGTTCCCGGCGCTGGGCGTGGAAGCAGTGAATCTGGTGCCGGCCTCCAGCCGTGGCGCGGCGGTCGGTGCCTATTCGCTGTTCATTGATTTGTCGCTGGGGATCACCGGGCCGCTGGCCGGGGCGATTGCGGCGGGGTTCGGTTTTGCTTCGATCTTTCTGTTCGCAGCCTTCGCGGCGTTGAGCGGCCTTGGCTTGAGTGTCTATCTGTACAAGCACACGGCGAAGTATCGCGAGGTTTAGAAGTCCACCTTGCCGCGCCCGGCCTTGATGCTGCCGCGCTTGGTTTTCGACTCCAGCCGACGCTTCTTCGAACCGAGGGTCGGCTTGGTCGGGCGGCGTTTCTTTTCCACTTTGGTGGCGCTGAGAATCAGCTCGACCAGCCGCTCCAGCGCATCGGCGCGGTTGGCTTCCTGGGTTCGGTATTGCTGCGCCTTGATAATCAGCACGCCGTCGCTGGTGATACGACTGTCTCGCAGCGCCAGCAGGCGTTCCTTGTAGAACTCCGGCAACGACGAGTTGGGAATGTCGAAGCGCAAGTGCATGGCGCTGGAGACCTTGTTGACGTTCTGCCCTCCGGCGCCTTGCGCGCGGATGGCGGTCAATTCGATCTCGGCATCCGGCAGATGCACATTGTTGGAAATCACCAGCATGGAAAAGCGTCCGTAATCAGAGGGTGCAGGATAACCTGATTCACTCAACCTCTGTGGGAGCGAGCCTGCTCGCGAAGGCGGTGTGTCAGTCGATGCAGATGTTTCTGATGGACCGCTTTCGCGAGCAGGCTCGCTCCCACAGGGTTCGGTGTGATGCCAGATTTTTCCATTTCAAAACAACAAACCCGGCACTCTGGCCGGGTTTGTCGTTTCTGCCTGCGAGGTTATTTCGCTGTTGCAGCCACCACCGGCTGCACACTGCGCTTGTTCTTGATCAGATAGCAGACCCACATGAACACCACCCACACCGGAATCGCATACACCGAGATCTGAATCCCCGGGATCAGCAGCATCACGCCGAGGATGAACACCACGAACGCCAGGCAGACGAAGTTGCCGTACGGATACCACAGCGCCTTGAACAGCGGCGTCTGTTTGGTCTGGTCCATGTGCTGGCGGAACTTGAAGTGCGAGTAGCTGATCATCGCCCAGTTGATCACCAGCGTCGCAACCACCAGCGACATCAGCAGTTCCAGCGCATGCTGCGGGATCAGATAGTTGAGCAACACGGCAACCAGCGTCACTGCTGCCGACGCCAGAATCGAACGCACCGGCACGCCGCGCTTGTCGATCTTCGCCAGGCCTTTCGGCGCATCGCCCTGCTCGGCCATGCCCAGCAGCATGCGGCTGTTGCAGTAGGTGCCGCTGTTGTATACCGACAGCGCGGCGGTCAGCACGACGAAGTTGAGGATGTGCGCGGCGGTGTTGCTGCCGAGCATCGAGAACACTTGTACGAACGGGCTGCCGCTGTAGGAATCGCCCGACGCATTGAGAGTTTCCAGCAGGCTGTCCCAAGGAGTCAGCGACAGCAGGATCACCAGTGCACCGATGTAGAAAATCAGGATGCGGTAGATCACCTGGTTGATCGCTTTCGGGATCACGGTTTTTGGCTTGTCGGCTTCAGCGGCGGTGAAACCGAGCATTTCCAGACCGCCGAAGGAGAACATGATGATCGCCATGGCCATCACCAGACCGCTCACCCCGTTGGGAAAGAAACCGCCGTGGGACCACAGGTTGCTCACCGACGCCTGCGGGCCGCCGTGGCCGCTGACCAGCAGGTAGCTGCCCAAGGCGATCATGCCAACGATGGCCACAACCTTGATGATCGCAAACCAGAATTCAGCTTCACCGAAGACTTTGACGTTGGCCAGGTTGATCGCGTTGATCAGCACGAAGAATGCAGCAGCGGAGACCCAGGTCGGGATGTCCGGCGCCCAGTAATGGATGTACTTGCCAACCGCTGTCAGCTCGGACATGCCCACCAGAATGTACAGAATCCAGCAGTTCCAGCCAGACAGGAACCCGGCGAAACCGCCCCAGTATTTGTGCGCGAAATGACTGAAGGAACCGGCCACCGGCTCTTCGACGATCATTTCGCCGAGCTGGCGCATGATCATGAAGGCGATGAAGCCGCAGATGGCGTAGCCGAGGATCATCGACGGCCCGGCGGATTTCAGTACCCCGGCAGAACCGAGGAACAATCCGGTACCGATCGCGCCACCGAGGGCGATCAGTTGAATATGGCGATTTTTCAGGCCGCGTTTAAGCTCGCCTGATTGCGAGGGTTGTCCACTCATGAAAAAGGTCTCACGCAAGGTTTGATGATGTTCAGTAGACGTTGCTGCAAGGTTGCGATTTCAGGCAGCCCCGATCAAACCCCAGCGCAGGCACCAGGAGTTCAGCTCATTTACAACGGTCATGCGTCACCTGTTTGTTTTTATCTGTGACGAAATCGAACCCGGCACGCTTGTGGCGCGGCGGAGTGAACAAGGCGGATAGCCTCGAGATTTTTGCGATTACGCAGAGGGTCACAGTTAAAACGCGGCGCATTGTACACCGCTAACCCCCTGCTGCCAGACCCGCCTGATCAGCGTGTCGGTTGCCGGGATTGCATGTGTCCGCCTCGACAGTCTCGAGCGGCTGCAAAATGTGAGTCAGGCCTTTGCAGGCCATCGACGGGGACGAGGAGAAAACCGTCCCACGGGGAGAAGTGGAAATCAGTCGCGGCGTACATTGCGCCTCCTTCTTGTTATTCGCCTGCACGACAGGCATGGGGCGCATAACACCCTGCCTGAAGGCTGGAAACAAGCGCGCCAGAGCCCTGCGTGGCGCACGCTCCGTCGGCTTACGGAAGCTTTTCCTTACAACGGATGGCGAGACGTGAAATCACCGGGTTGGCGGGCCAATATCGTCAGGTTTTCTTTACAATGCGTAACGAATATTTTCCGAATCAGAAATCTCTGCAGGACGTCTGCATATTGACGGTCGCTAGCTTGCTATCAATTTCACCAACCTAGTTTTTTGTTTTCAAATAAGAAAATCCATCCTGAAAAACAGAACAAAAAGTCTATTTAAAAATTAAATGGATAAATTTTTGCATTCACAAAAACGCTCAACTAGGTTCTTCACGTCTCACCGGCCACCTCGACCGGTCAGTCATAAACCGTGAAAATTCTCTAGGAGATCGACCATGCAAGCACTGGAAAAAGACCTGGATACCGAACTGCAACTGGACGAATGGTTTGAAGCGCCAACCCATGAGGCCGCTGTGGAGATGATGCAAGCCGACGCGGTGGTTCCGTTCGGCACGGCGATGTGGCCTCTGTAAGACATCCCGGGCAGGCACGGTCCGGCCGGTCGTGCCTGCCGCTTCATTTCCCGGTCAGTCAGGGAGGATTCATGGACAAGCCCCGCGCCATCTCGCATTTCCTTTACTACCTCGAACATCACCCAGCCCTCGCCGGCCTCGACTCGGCGAAGGTCATGCTCGGCCATACTGCCGACTACGAAGCCCTGACCGGCGCCATTGCCGAACAGGCCGGTGAACATCCGCGCTTCCAGTTCAGCGCCCGGCGCCTGGACCTGGAAAGTACCGCAACGCTGTCCGAGGCAATTGCCGACAGCGATCTGTACATTTTCTTCTACGACTCTTCCACCCTGCCCAACCCGCGCCCCGACGGCCCGGAATTCGTTCGTGCGCTGCAAGCGGTCATGGCGGAAAACTGGAAGAAGTCGCTGCTGTTCAAGGACTACGGCGACTATTTCTACGACACCTTCAGCATCACCCCGCAACGCATCGCCGGGCTCAACAGTCACTTGATCCAGCGCATGTCCCAGGCGACCACGCTGAGTTTCAAGGATGACCACGGCTCATGGTTCGAAACGCCGATGAGCAGCATCAAGAAGTGGACCGACATCAATGGCGTCGGCAACTTCGACCTCGCCCCCGGCGAAATTGCCACCCACAGCGAAGCCATCAATGGCCATGTGAAATTCAAGGGCACCTTCCTCAGCACCATCCCCTTCGCGCGCAAGTACGGCGTGCTGGAATCGCCGCTGGAATTGTGGATCGAGAACTCGACCATCAGCCGCATCGCCACCGACGTGCCGGGGCTGGAACATGATTTCAACAAGTACCTGGATGCCAACCCGTCGAACCGGCGAATTGAGGAGTTGGGGATTGGCACAAACGAAGGCGTCAAGGATCTGTATGCGCGCAATGCCGGGTTCGAGGAGCGGCATTGTGGGCTGCATCTCGGACTGGGCGGTGGCGCCAAGGGCAGTCATCACCTGGACCTGATCTTTTCTGGCGGGGTGTTGGCGCTGGATGACAAACCAGTCTTCGACGGACGATTCGTGTTTTAAGCGACTGGCCCCTTCGCGAGCAGGCTCGCTCCCACAGGGGATTTATGTAAGCCGCAGATGATCGTTCCCACGCTCCGCGTGGGAATGCAGCCCGGGACGCTCCGCGTCCCTTCCAAAGCCGAACGCGGAGCGTCCGTTGAGGCATTCCCACGCAGAGCGTGGGAACGATCGGTGTCAGCACAGACTTTCGCCCAGACAAAAAAAACGCCAACCCTGAGGTTGGCGTTTTTGCTTCAGCTTGTAGCTTGTAGCTTGTAGCTTGTAGCTTGCAGCTAGTAACTCACAGCTGCCTTATTCCGGCTTCTTGCGTCCAAAACCCGGACGCTGCCCGGAACCGGCCGGTGCGCCGCGACGCTTGCCCGAGGGCTTGTCGCCGTCGACCAGTTTGATCCCCGGACGCTTCGGCGCCGGTTTGGCCGGGCGCTTGTTGCTGGTGTCGGCTGGACGATCCGCCACTGGCGTACCGCGACCGGCCGGTGCACGACTTTCGCCACGCTCAGTACGGCCATTGGCCGGACGCGGTGCGCGCTCGCCGTCACGGGCAACCGGCTTGCGACCTGGACGCTCGCCTTCGATCTGCGGCTCACGGCTCGGGCGCGGTGCGGTTGGTGCGCCAGCGGCTGGACGCAGGGTACGCACGCGCTCGGTCTTGGCCATCGGCCGCGACGATTTGCGCTGCATGCGTTCGAGCTTGTCCTTGCTCTTGGCGTTCAGCTGCGGCATTGCCACCGGGGTCAGGCCGACTTCGGCGCTGAGCACGTCGACTTCGTACTGGCTCATTTCGCGCCAGCGGCCCATCGGCAGGTCGGAGTTGAGGAACACCGGACCGAAACGCACACGCTTCAGACGGCTGACCACCAGACCCTGCGATTCCCACAGACGACGCACTTCACGGTTGCGCCCTTCCATGACCACGCAGTGGTACCAGTGGTTGAAGCCTTCACCGCCCGGCGCCTGTTGAATGTCGGTGAAACGCGCCGGACCGTCTTCCAGCACCACGCCGGCCTTGAGGCGTTCGATCATCTCGTCATCGACTTCACCGCGTACACGCACGGCGTACTCGCGGTCCATCTCGTAGGACGGGTGCATCAGGCGGTTGGCCAGCTCACCGTCAGTGGTGAACATCAGCAGACCGGTGGTGTTGATGTCGAGACGGCCGATGTTGATCCAGCGGCCTTCTTTCGGACGCGGCAGCTTGTCGAACACGGTCGGACGGCCTTCCGGGTCGTCACGGGTGCATATTTCGCCGTCAGGCTTGTTGTACATGATCACGCGGCGCACCGATTCGGCGGCCTCTTCGCGCTTGATCACCTTGCCATCGATGGTAATGGCGTCGTGCATGTCGACGCGCAGGCCGAGGGTGGCGTCTTTGCCATTGACCTTGATCCGGCCCTGGCTGATCCAGGATTCCACGTCACGGCGCGAGCCGACGCCGATACGGGCGAGGACCTTCTGCAGCTTTTCGCCTGCTGGGCCGATTTCCTGGTCGTCTTTCTGATTGATGTCACTCATCTGGGCACCTCCCGGTGTGGTCTGTTCAGGCGGCGCCTGAAGTATTGAAAACTGGGTCCAGGCCGAAGGGATCGGCGAAGGGTCGCGAATCATACGCGGATGTGCGCCATCGCGCATCAGAGACTAGCTGATCGATTGCCGGTTATTTCTTTTTCCGCCGACCGGCACCACCGAGTTTGATCAGACGCAGCGCGGCTTCGGCCAGCACGGTACGCTTGTCGTCCTTGTCGAGTTTCTTCCAGGCCTTGATCTCGCGCTTGCTGCGACCGCAACCCAGGCAGATGTCTTCGGAGAATTTGCAAAGGCTGATGCAGGGGTCTTTGGTTGAGCTCATCGCAATCTCCAGAACGACATTTCACCCTGTGGGAGCGAGCCTGCTCGCGAAGGCGCAGTGTCATTCAGTATTGATGTATCTGACACACCGCCTTCGCGAGCAGGCTCGCTCCCACAAGGGTCTTCACTGGTTTCTCAATAGGCGTCAGTCTTCGAACTCGCGCCGTTCGGCTTCGATTGCCTCGGCCAGTGCGCGGGCTTCGGCTTCTTCTTCGCTGAGTTCCGGTTCCGGCTGTTCGAGGGCGGCGACAGCGGCCAGGAGCTTCTCGCGGGCTTCGGCGACACCGAGAATGTCTTCTTCCGGTTCGGCGTCAGGCGCCGCTTCAAGTTCAACTTCAGCTTCAACAACCGGCTCGATGATCTCAGGCTCGGGCACCGGCGCTTCTCCATCCGCCGCATCGCGCAGCAAGTCGTCGAAGTCGGTCTTGATCCCCTCTTCCATGCTGTCCAGCTCCAGCAACAGGGAATGGAAACTGGTTTCTTCCTTTTCCTCCTCCGGCTCGGCGCTGGCGTCGGCCAGTTCCTGCAGACTCTGCGGCACCGGCACGTCGTCGAAGTCGAGCACCGGTTCGGCTTCCATCTCGCGCAGTTCGGCCAGCGGCGGCAGGTCTTCGAGGTTTTTCAGGTTGAAGTGGTCGAGAAACGCCTTGGTCGTGGCGAACATCGCCGGTTTGCCCGGCACGTCGCGATAACCGACGACGCGGATCCACTCACGCTCGAGCAAGGTCTTGACGATGTTGCTGTTGACCGCCACGCCACGCACGTCTTCGATTTCGCCCCGGGTGATCGGCTGGCGATAGGCGATCAACGCGATGGTTTCCAGCAAGGCGCGGGAATAGCGCTGCGGGCGCTCTTCCCAGAGACGGCCGACCCACGGCGAGAACTTCTCGCGGATCTGCAAGCGATAGCCCGACGAGACTTCCTTGAGCTCGAAGGCACGGCCCTCGCAGGATTTGCCGAGCAGGGTCAGGGCTTTCTTGAAGACCGCCGGCTCCGGCCGCTCGCCTTCTTCAAACAGTTCATACAGGCGCTCAAGGGATTGCGGCTTTCCCGAGGCCAACAGAAAGGCTTCAAGCAGGGACGCCAGCTCGCGGGGTTCAGTCAGGTTCATACAGGGACTCGTTATTCGGCTCGGGCTCGCACGTGGATCGCGGCGAACGGCTCATTCTGCACCAGCTCGACCAAGGATTCCTTGACCAGTTCAAGGATCGCCATAAAAGTCACCACCACACCCAGGCGACCTTCTTCAGCGGTGAACAACTCGACAAACGGCACAAAACCGCCGCCCTTGAGCCGTTCCAGCACATCGCTCATGCGCTCGCGGGTGGACAGCGCTTCACGGCTGACCTGGTGGCTTTCGAACATGTCGCCACGGCGCAGCACCTCGGCCATGCACATCAGAATCTCTTCCAGCGCGACGTCGGGCAACAGCTTGCGCGCCCGCGCTTCCGGGGCGTCGAGCTTGGGCACGATCACATCGCGACCGACCCGGCTCAGACCATCAATACCTTCGGCAGCGGCCTTGAAGCGCTCGTATTCCTGCAAGCGGCGGATCAGTTCGGCGCGCGGGTCGTCTTCTTCATCTTCGACGGTTTCGGCGCGCGGCAGAAGCATGCGCGATTTGATCTCGGCGAGCATCGCCGCCATCACCAGATATTCGGCGGCCAGCTCCAGACGCACCGACTGCATCAACTCGACGTAGCCCATGTACTGGCGGGTGATTTCCGCCACCGGGATGTCGAGGATATTGATGTTCTGTTTGCGGATCAGATACAGCAGCAGGTCGAGCGGGCCTTCGAAGGCTTCAAGAAAGACTTCCAGCGCATCGGGCGGGATGTACAGGTCCAGCGGCATTTCCATGACCGCCTGACCATAGACCATTGCGAACGGCAGTTCCTGCTGGGCGCCGGCCTGGGGATCGACCACGGTTTCCACTGCGGACATTCAGGCCTCGACCATGAACGGCGTCGGATCGCCGCAACCAACGCGGACCACTTCCGGGTCGTCGCCGGTCAGGTCAATCACCGTTGAGGCCTTGATGCCGCCAAAACCGCCGTCGATGATCAGATCGACCTGATGCTCAAGCAACTGGCGCATTTCGTAGGGATCGCTGAGCGGGTCTTCATCGCCGGGCATGATCAGCGTCACGCTCATCAGCGGCTCGCCGAGTTCGGCCAGCAGCGCCAGCGCGATCGGATGGCTTGGCACGCGCAGGCCGATGGTGCGTTTTTTCGGATGCAGCAACAGGCGCGGCACTTCGCGGGTGGCGTTGAGAATAAAGGTGTAAGGGCCGGGTAGATGCGCCTTGAGAATGCGGAAGGTGCCGGTGTCGATCTTGGCGTAATTGCCCAGTTGCGACAGGTCGCTGCAGATCAGCGCGAAGTTGTGCTTTTCATCGAGCTGACGCAGACGTCGCACACGCTCGATGGCGGTCTTGTCGCCAATCTGGCAACCAATGGCGTAGGACGAGTCCGTGGGATAAATCACCACCCCGCCCTTGCGGATGATCTCGACCGCCTGTTTGATCAGGCGCGCTTGCGGGTTTTCCGGATGTATCTGGAAAAATTGACTCACATTCTCTACCTGTTCAGACGGCGGCAATATCTGTGTCATGTTTGAACCGACACCACAGGGGTGGAAGGTCCTCGGGAACCGGCCGGTACTGGCCGATCTCGGACCAGCCGCCAGGGCCATGGAAGTCACTGCCGGCGCTGACCAGCAGACCGAACTCACGGGCAAGGATCGCCAGGCTGCCCACCTGTTCTGCGGGCTGATGGCCATTGACCACCTCGATAGCATGCCCGCCTGCTTGAATATAGTCGGCAATCAGCTTTCGGCGCTTGCTACGGGTGAAATCGTAGTGCCATGGATGCGCCAGGCTGACCCAGGCACCGGCGGCGCGCAGGGTGGCGACGGTGTCTTCCAGGGTCGGCCAGTGCAGCTTGACGTCGCCGAGCTTGCCGGCGCCGAGCCATTTGCGAAACGCCTCGGCGCGATCCTTTACATAACCTTCACGCACCATCCAGTCGGCGAAATGCGGCCGGGCCGGCGCGTTGCCGCTGTCGCCCAGTTCCTGCTGGATCTGCCGGGCGCCGTCGAGGGCACCGGGCATCCCCTTGAGGGCGAGCTTGCGGCTTATTTCTTCCGACCGCAGCCAGCGGCCATCGTGCAATTTGGCGATCGCTTCAACCAACGGCGCGGCGTTGACGTCGAAACCGTAGCCCAATACGTGAATGGTCGCCCCGCCCCAGGTGCAGGACAATTCGACGCCGTTGACCAGTTGCATGCCTAACTCGGTGGCGGCAGTACGCGCCTCGGCGAGCCCCTCCAGAGTGTCGTGGTCGGTCAACGCCAGGACTCGCACGCCGTTTTCGAACGCTCGCGCAACCAGAACCGCAGGCGCCAGGGCGCCATCGGAGGCCGTGCTGTGGCAGTGCAAATCAACATTCACGGGGAGTTGTAACCTCAAATCAGCTGGCGCTATCGCGCGCCCATATGTTTGTTATTATGCCGCCACATCCAGCTTCTGGCTCTTACTGTGAAACAATTCATCGATTTCATCCCGCTTCTGCTGTTCTTCATCGTTTACAAACTTGAT
Source organism: Pseudomonas sp. CCNWLW23 (assembly GCF_037095675.1). Classification (NCBI taxonomy): domain Bacteria; kingdom Pseudomonadati; phylum Pseudomonadota; class Gammaproteobacteria; order Pseudomonadales; family Pseudomonadaceae; genus Pseudomonas; species Pseudomonas sp. CCNWLW23. The sequence continues at coordinate 78,390 of NZ_JBAWKM010000017.1, forward strand.
CCACGGGTCGTCGACATTGCCGGCCAGCAAGTGACCGTAGGCGGTATCTACAGCGCCACGGCGATGCTGATCATCAGCTCGCTGGTGGTGTACGGCGCGCTGTTCATCAAGCAGCGCAAGCTGGAAAAGAGCCAATGGCTGACGCTGATCGCCTGCCTGGTATTCGGCAGCCTGACGCTGGCCTTCCACAGCGAAACCTTCCTGAAATGGAAAGCGCCGGTGGTCAACTGGCTGTTCGCTGCGGCGTTCATCGGTAGCCACTTCATCGGCGATCGCCTGCTGATCAAGCGCATCATGGGCCACGCGCTGACCTTGCCAGACCCGGTCTGGACCCGCCTGAACATCGCCTGGATCGCGTTCTTCCTGTTCTGCGGCGCAGCCAACCTGTTCGTCGCCTTCACCTTCCAGAGCATCTGGGTCGACTTCAAGGTGTTCGGCAGCCTGGGCATGACCGTGCTGTTCCTGGTCGCACAGGGCGTTTACCTGTCGCGCCATCTGCATGACACCGATACCACAACGCCAAAAACCGAGGACTGACATGCTCTACGCCATCATTGCCACCGACGTTGCCAACTCGCTGGAAGCTCGCCTGTCCGCGCGCCCGGCGCATCTGGAACGCCTGCAAGCGCTCAAGGGCGAAGGCCGCATCGTGCTGGCCGGCCCGCACCCGGCCGTCGACAGCAATGATCCGGGCGCAGCGGGTTTCACCGGCAGCCTGATCGTCGCCGAGTTCGACTCCCTGAGCGCCGCACAGGCCTGGGCCGATGCCGATCCGTACATTGCCGCCGGCGTTTACGCCAATGTGATCGTCAAACCGTTCAAGCAAGTCCTGCCTTAATCCCGCTATTGAAATGCCGAAGGGATTCATGTGGCGAGGGGATTCATCCCCGCTGGGTGGCGAAGCCGCCCCAAACCCCATCCAACGCGGTGTGTCTGACACACCGCATGCTCCCATTTCAGGACTGCTACGCAGCCCAACGGGGCGGTGCGACGTTTCGCTAAACCCCTCGCCACAGAATATTCATCAGCCACAAATTATTTGTCAGCCACCAACATCACCTCCTGCGCACTGAACCTTCTTGCTTCTCACCCATCTCAATCGCTCATTATTCTCGTTTGCCTGCCGACAACCTGCCCAATATCCATTTGGAAACAGGTGTCGCGATGCGCAAGGGTCCGTTGTGTCTGATGTTGCTCACGTTGTCGATCATGGCCCCCGCCCATGGTGAGGAAACCACCGAAAGCGGCAGCTCCACACCATTGTCATTGAGCGCCGGCAGCCAGATCACCGAGCTGCAACAGCGGCTCAAGGCCAGTGAGCAGCAGCGCGAAGAACTGAACAAACAACTGCAAAATGCCGACAACACTCGCGAAAGCGCCCAGCTCGCCCGGCTGCGCCAGGAGAACCAGCGTCTGAAGCTGCAACTCAAGGAAGCCCAGGCCAGCCCGCTGCCGCGTTTGCTGACCGATCAACAGCAGTGGTTCGTCACTGGCGCCGGGGTAGCGCTATTGGCGCTGCTCTGCGGTATCTTTGCCAGTGGTGCAAGCCGAAAACGTCGGCAATGGCTAAATTGAGTGAGTCATGAGCGAGCTGTTACTGATTGATGATGACCAGGAGTTATGCGAACTCCTGAGTAGCTGGTTGAGCCAGGAAGGCTTCCAGGTGCGCGCCTGCCACGACGGCCAGAGCGCCCGCAAGGCGTTGGCCGAAACCGCCCCGGCGGCGGTGGTGCTGGACGTGATGCTGCCCGACGGCAGCGGTCTGGAACTGCTCAAGCAATTGCGCAACGACCACGCCGACCTGCCGGTGCTGATGCTGTCAGCGCGTGGCGAACCGCTGGACCGCATCCTCGGCCTCGAACTGGGCGCCGACGATTACCTGGCCAAACCCTGCGACCCCCGCGAACTGACCGCGCGCCTGCGCGCCGTGTTGCGCCGCAGCCATCCGGCCGCCGTATCGACGCAGCTCGAGCTGGGTGATCTGAGTTTCAGCCCAGTGCGCGGCGTGGTCAGCATCGACGAAAAAGAACTGACCCTGACCGTCTCCGAAAGCCGCCTGCTCGAAGCCCTGCTCAAACAGCCGGGCGAGCCGCTGGACAAACAGGAACTGGCGCAACTGGCCCTCGGCCGCAAGCTGACCCTGTACGACCGCAGCCTCGACATGCACGTCAGCAACCTGCGCAAAAAAATCGGCCCCCACCCCGACGGCCGCCCACGCATCGTTGCGCTGCGTAGCCGTGGTTACTACTACAGTTTATAAGACCTGCGCCGTGTAGAAGTGAGCCTGCTCGCGATGGCGGTGTGTCAGTCAACACACTCTTGTGCCATCGCGAGCAGCCTCACTCCAGAGGGGATCTGATCTTTTCCACGCTCTGTATGGGAATGCAGCCATCGGTGGCTTTGCAGCGGTTAATCGGGCATCGAACGAATAATGTCGGCCAAATCGTCCTTGGTTATCTCGTTGGCCTTAATGGCAGCGGCAATGTCTTTTTTGGAAAGTGGGAAACGCTTGAAAATTTCTTGCAAAGTATTCGCATCAACATTTGCCAGCCAGAGCGGATCAATGAAAGAACCGCCGTACTCAGGCTTCATCGGTACTTCTTCGTGGGCAATCGTACCCTTATGGTTGAGATACAGCACATAACGATCATGCCCTTCAGGAAAGCTCTTATCGTGATATAGCGTAGTACCCTGCGGCAGCACGTAGTAATTCTCGTTGCCGTTTGGACCCTCGATCAGCAACGGTTCCTTAGTTTTGATCATCTTCATATCGTGCCCCTGCGAACCATGATCAAAAATCAGGAATGCCAAAAAAATCGCATTGACCGATAAAGCTGCCATCAGCCATGGGCCGAGTTGCCTGGTAAACGTTTTATTAGTCATAGGGAAGCTCGGTATTCGCTTTGTTAAGGCACGCAGCCGTTGTTCTTTCGCTGAGCGACAATGTCGTCTAAATGAGTGATCACAGCCTCGGCCCGTGCATTATCCAAAAGATCGCAGCCTTCAGCATCACCTGCACTGGATATGTGTAAGGCCGGGCACGAAGCGTCTTTACCGAAGCTTTACGCTGCGCTGACCGCCGCTGACCTTGATCTGCGTAATCTGCACTCATCCGGAACGTACCGGGAACGAGACAAGGAGATACACCATGCGCAAGACTCTTATCGCTCTGATGTTCGCTGCCGCTCTGCCAACCGTGGCCATGGCCATGCCGCAGGATGGCGGTCCGCTGGGTGGTCCGCTGGATGGCCCGCGCCACGGCGGTCAGATGCACGGCGGCATGCACGGCAAAGGCCCGTACAGCCAGCTCGACCTGACCCGCGAACAGCGCGAGCAGATTCGCAAGATCATGGGCGAGCAGATGCACGAGCGTAAGCAGGTGGTCGACAAGTACCTGGAGAAACTCTCGCCGGCCGACCAGAAAGCCATGAAGGACGAGATAGCGGCCAACCACAAGAAAGCCGAGTCCGATGTCCGTGCACTGCTTAAGCCCGAGCAACAGAAGCAGTTCGACGAGATCCAGAAGAAACGCGCCGAACGCCGCGCCGAATGGGCCGAGTTCAAGGCCTGGAAAGCGCAGCAGGCACAAAAGGCGCAATAATGGCTTAACCCTGGGCCCGACGACTTACCTCGTCGGGCCTGTTCCATTCAAATCGAATGTGGGAGCGAGCCTGCTCGCGAAGGCGGTGTATCAACCAGCGATGGTTTGACTGACACTACGTCTTCGCGAGCAGGCTCGCTCCCACATTTGAACGGTGTGATTTTCGAGGATTTTCTGTGCGTTCACTGTTCTGGCGGATTCTTGCGAGCTTCTGGCTGGCCATCGCTCTGGTAGCCGGGCTGTCGATTCTGCTCGGGCACATGCTCAATCAGGACGCGTGGATTCTCAGCCGCCATCCCGGCCTCAACACGCTGGCGGCAGAATGGACGCAGACTTACGAAACCCAAGGCGAAGAAGCCGCGCAGGACATCCTCGAACAACGCAAACGCCAGTATCACATCGACGTTCAGGTGCTCAACGAAACCGGCGATCCGGTGGTGCGTGGCACTTTCCCGCGCCGCGCCGCAGCATTCGAAGCGCGCCAGAACAACGATGACCGCCGCTTGCCGTGGCGGCGTCTGACCGACGAAATCACCAGCGAAAAAACCGGTGATACCTACCTGTTCATCTACCGCATCCCGCACCCCGAACTCGACGCCTGGCACCGCGAAAGCCTGCTCTGGCCGCTGAGTGCGCTGGGCATCGCGCTGGTGGTGTTGACGCTATTCAGTTTGCTCGTGACTTTCTCCATCACCCGCCCACTGAGTCGCTTGCGCGGCGCGGTGCATGATCTGGGGCAGACCACATATCAGCAGAACAGTCTGGCGAAACTGGCCAACCGCCGTGACGAATTCGGCGTGCTGGCCACCGATTTCAACCGCATGGGCGCGCGCCTGCAAAGCCTGATCGGCAGTCAGCGCCAGTTGCTGCGCGATGTCTCCCATGAACTGCGCTCACCACTGGCGCGCCTGCGCATCGCGCTGGCTTTGGCCGAGCGTGCCAACCCTGAAGAGCGCGAAAAACTGTGGCCACGCCTGACCCGCGAATGCGACCGGCTGGAGGCGTTGATCAGTGAAATTCTGGTGCTGGCGCGAGTCGATGCCGACAACGCCAGCGCTGAAGAAGTGGACCTGAATGCGTTGCTCGCCACGCTGCAAAAGGATGCGCAGCTCAGCTCCCCCGAGCAGCCCGTGCGCCTGCAAGCCGAGCCGCAGTTGAATCTCAAAGGCTGGCCAACGATGATCGAGCGCGCCGTGGACAATCTGCTACGCAACGCCCAGCGCTTCAACCCGAGCGATCAGCCGATCGACTTGCAGGCAGCGCGGCAGGGTGAGCGGATTGTCATCAGCGTGCGCGACCACGGGCCGGGGGTGCAGACCGAACATCTGAGTCAGTTGGGCGAGCCGTTCTACCGGGCGCCGGGGCAGACCGCTGCCGGGCATGGCCTTGGGCTGGCGATTGCCAAACGCGCGGCGGAACGGCATGGCGGCACGCTGACGCTGGCCAATCATCCGCAGGGCGGCTTTGTGGCGAGTCTGGAATTGCCGTTGGTACCGGGAGTCGTGGTCCAGCCCTGAAAAAGCCCCTCACCCCAACCCTCTCCCGGAGGGAGAGGGGGCCGACCGAGTTGTCTGCCGTTGTGCATCGACCTTATGGATTCGCAGAAACTAGACGTCCGGTATCCCGACGCTGGATTCAGCGAAGGACGCTCAGGTCGGTGTAATTCCAAAGCATCCCCCCAATCAGTCCCCTCTCCCTCTGGGAGAGGGTTAGGGTGAGGGGCTTTTGATCTTCAGGCCTTACCGGGCCAGGCGCTGACGAACTCAGCCAGATCAACCTTCTCCGCCACGCGCGGCTCTTTCTGCGGCGTGCCGAGATAGAGAAACGCGATCACCTCCTCGCCTTCCACCAGCCCCAAGCCTTCGGCCACATGCTTTGAGTACGCCAGATCCCCGGTGCGCCACACTGCGCCAATCCCCTGCGCATACGCCGCCAGCAGAATCCCGTGGGCAGCACAGCCGGCCGTGAGCAGTTGCTCGGCCTTCGGGTATTTCACGTGTTCCTGCAATTTCGCGATGACCACAACCACCAGCGGCGCGCGCAGTGGGCCGTTGCGGGCCTTGTCGATCATCGCTTCGGTGACTTCGCCGCTCTGCTGGCGGGCCGCCTCGGCCAGCAACTCGCCCATTTGCTCACGCGCTGCGCCTTCGACGGTCAAAAAGCGGTACGGCTGCAAGTGCCCGTGATCCGGGGCACGCAAGGCCGCGGCGAACAGGGCTTCGCGCTGCTCGGCAGTGGGGGCCGGTTCGACCAGTCGGGGAACGGAAACACGGTTGAGCAACGCGTCGAGAGCCTGCATCGGCCACCTCCTTTGAAAAATGTGCGGCTATTCTAGCTTCATCTGCGCAGCGCCTGCCGGTTTACATGCCTTGCCCCACAGGTAGAATGGCGCCCTTCTCCCATCAGCCCGAGCGGATTTCATGGCGTTGCCGACCTTACGGATCATTGGTTTTATCATCGGCATCTTCCTGATCACCCTGGCTGTGGCCATGGTCGTGCCGATGGCCACGCTGGTGATTTTCGAGCGCACCAGCGACCTGCCGTCGTTCCTCTGGGCGAGCATGATCACCTTTGTCGCCGGCCTCGCCCTGGTGATACCCGGCAGACCGGAACACATTCACCTGCGCCCGCGCGACATGTACCTGCTGACGGTCAGCAGCTGGCTGGTGGTGTGCATTTTCGCCGCGCTGCCGTTTCTGCTGACCCAGCACATCAGCTACACCGACTCGTTCTTCGAAAGCATGTCCGGCATCACCGCCACCGGTTCCACCGTGCTCAACGGCCTGGACAACATGTCGCCGGGGATTCTGATGTGGCGGTCGCTGCTGCACTGGATCGGCGGCATCGGCTTCATCGGCATGGCGGTGGCGATTCTGCCGCTGCTGCGCATCGGTGGCATGCGCCTGTTCCAGACCGAATCCTCGGACCGCTCGGAAAAGGTCATGCCGCGTTCGCACATGGTGGCGCGGTTGATTGTGGCGGCCTACGTCGGCATCACCATTCTCGGCAGCCTGGCGTTCTGGTGGGCCGGGATGAGCCCGTTCGATGCGATCAACCACGCGATGTCGGCGATTTCCACCGGTGGTTTCTCGACCTCCGACCAGTCGCTGGCGAAGTGGACGCAACCGGCAGTTCATTGGGTGGCGATTGTCATCATGATTCTCGGCAGCCTGCCGTTCACCCTCTACGTGGCGACGCTGCGCGGCAACCGCCGTGCGTTGATCAGGGATCAACAGGTGCAGGGTTTGCTGGCGATGTTGCTGGTGACCTGGCTGGTGCTCGGCACCTGGTACTGGTGGACCACCAAGCTGCATTGGCTGGAAGCGCTGCGGCATGTGGCGCTGAACGTGACCTCGGTAGTCACTACCACCGGTTTCGCCCTCGGCGACTACAGCCTGTGGGGCAACTTCTCGCTGATGCTGTTTTTCTATCTGGGTTTTGTCGGCGGTTGCTCAGGTTCGACGGCGGGCGGCATCAAGATTTTCCGTTTCCAGGTCGCCTACATCCTGCTCAAGGCCAACCTCAATCAGCTGATCCACCCGCGCGCGGTGATCAAGCAGAAGTACAACGGTCACCGCCTCGACGAAGAAATTGTCCGTTCGATCCTGACCTTCTCGTTCTTCTTCGCCATCACCATCTGCGTGATCGCCCTGCTGCTGTCGCTGCTCGGGGTCGACTGGATGACCGCGCTGACCGGCGCCGCCAGCACCGTGTCCGGCGTCGGCCCGGGTCTGGGCGAAACCATCGGCCCGGCCGGCAACTTCGCCACCCTGCCGGATGCGGCGAAATGGATTCTGTCGTTCGGCATGCTGCTCGGCCGACTGGAGATCATTACGGTGTTTGTGCTGTGTATTCCGGCGTTCTGGCGTCATTGACTGCGTCCGGCACCTGCGTCAGGCGCAAGCGGTACTCGCCGGGCGTGGTGTCGAACCAGCGGCGAAACGCGCGAAAGAAGTTGCTCGGGTCGGCAAAGCCCAGCAGGTAGGCGATTTCCAGCAAGGTCATGCTCGGTTGCGCCAGATATTGCTCGGCCAGCTCGCGCCGGGTGTCGTCGAGCAACTGCTGAAAACTGGTGCCCTCCTCCTGCAAGCGCCGCTGCAAAGTGCGCTGCGACAGGTGCAGCGTCTGCGCCACGGTGTCACGCTTGGGCTCGCCCTGGGGCAATAAACGACACAGCACCTGCCGTGCCCGGTGCGTCACGCGACTTTCGGAAAACCGCGCCAGATATTCCCCGGCAAAGCGATCATGCAACAGCGCCATGGCTTCGTTGGCGGTCGGCAGCGGCGCCTCCATATCGGCACGTTCGAAGATCAACGCATCGTAAGGCGCGTTGAACACCAGCGGCGCGTGAAAGGCTTCTTTATAAGGTTGCAGGTTTGTCGGCTGATCGCCCTGAACCAACACTTTGACCGGGTGCAGCGGGCGCCCGGTCAACCAGCCGCACAGCGCCAACGCGCAGGCCAGTGACGCTTCGGCACTCTGCCGGGTCGGCGGCAGATGATCGCCGTGCACGGTGAGAATCAGCGCGTAACCTTCATCGAGCAGGCGAAAGCTCAGGTCAGCGCTTTCGGCAATGATGCGTTGATAGCGCACCAGACGCTGGAAACCTTCGGCCAGCGTGTTGCTCGACATCAGCGCGTAGCCGGCGACATGAAACGAGGCCGGGCGCACCACTTTGCCCATGTTCAGGCCGATCGCCGGGTTGCCGGACACCTCGACCGCGCGCTGCCAGAGCCGGGTCATGGAATCCTGCGGGAAACGCGCATCCGGATCTTCCAGGGCAGTGAAATCCAGCCCCAGTTGCCTGAACAGAACCCGGCAATCCAGGCCGTCCATCTCCAGTGCTTTGACAATCCCCATCGCCCAGCTTGCAGAAGTCGTTCGTTCGCTCATGGTTGTTATTCTTTTACATGACGGGCTGCAGATAACCGCCCTATTTGCGAAGGATACTAAAGTGGCGCCGATTGTCACTGGCCCACGCCAATGATCACTCTAGACTCAAATAAGCTGCCCGACGCACAACTTGTCGCCAGAACAATCACCACAGAGAGCGCGGTCGTGGAAAACATCAAGCAGTTCAACAGCTTCGCCGAGTTCTACCCTTATTACCTCGCCGAACACAGCAACAGCACCTGCCGTCGTCTGCATTTCATCGGCACTTCTCTGGTCATCTTCATCCTCGCCCTGAGCATCGCCAAAGGCGAGTGGCTGCTGTTGCTCGCGCTGCCTCTGGCCGGTTACAGCTTTGCCTGGATCGGCCATTTCTTTTTCGAGAAAAACCGCCCGGCGACGTTTCAGCATCCGCTGTACAGCCTGCTCGGCGATTTCGTCATGTACCGCGACATGATTCTCGGTCGCGTGGCGTTCTGAATGAGGGTCTGCCAATGAATGCCCATGCTCGCTTCACCCATATGAAGGACGGCACCGAAGAAGACTGGGCGATTATCGCCGCCGATTTCAGTGCCTATGCCAGACAGCTGCCGTCGAGGATCCTCGCGCATCTGAAGCTGCTTGAGGGCGACTTCGGCGGTTTCCCGGTGGATCGCCTGACCCACTCGTTGCAAACCGCGACCCGCGCCTTTCGTGACGGGCGTGACGAGGAATACGTGGTCTGCGCGCTGTTGCACGACATTGGCGACACCCTCGGTTCCTACAACCATCCGGACATTGCCGCAGCGATTCTCAAGCCGTTCGTGAGTGCGGAGAATCTGTGGATGGTGGAGAAGCACGGGATCTTTCAGGGCTATTACTTCTTTCATCACCTGGGCATGGACCGGCACTTGCGCGAGCAATTCAAGGACCATCCGCAGTTCCAGGCCACTGCCGAATTTTGCGCCAAGTACGACGCGGCGGCGTTTGATCCGGCGTACGACACGCTGCCGCTGAGTTTCTTCGAGCCGATGATGGAAAGGCTGTTTGCGCAGCCGAAGAACTCGATTTACAAGGCTGCGATGCAAGAACACAGCCCGGCCTGAGAACACATGTGGGAGCGAGCCTGCTCGCGAAAGCGCTGTATCAGGCACATAAGTTTTGTCTGACACTACGCCTTCGCGAGCAGGCTCGCTCCCACAGGGTTCTCTTTTGCTCAGGCGATTTCGGCAACTTTGGCAGCTTTCAATTGCGCCTCCCGCGCCTGGGCATCCGCCAGCCGATACAACTCGATCGTGCCGTCCCAATGCTCGATCAACGCGGTGCACGATTCGACCCAGTCGCCGCAATTGAGGTAGTCCACCTCCCCCACCTTGCGAATCTCGGCATGGTGAATATGCCCGCACACCACGCCATGCAGTTCGCGCTTCACGCACTCGTGGGCGATGGCTTCTTCAAAGTCGCTGATGAAACTGACGGCGGTCTTGACCTTGTGTTTCAGGTAGGCCGACAGCGACCAGTAACCGTAGCCATACCGGGCACGCCAGTGATTGAGCCAGCGGTTGAGGGTCAGGGTGAATTCATAGGCCGAGTCGCCGAGAAACGCCAGCCAGCGGTGATAACGGGTGATCACATCGAACTGATCGCCGTGAATCACCAGCAAATGCCGGCCGTCCGCCGTAACGTGCACCGCTTCGTCGACCAACTGGATATTGCCCAGAATCAGTTTCGAATAGCGCCGCAGGAATTCGTCGTGGTTGCCGGTGACGTAGATTACCTCGGTGCCGCGCTTGCTCATGGTCAGCAGGCGGCGGATGACGTTGGTGTGGGCTTGCGGCCAGTACATGCCGCTGCGCAGTTTCCAGCCATCGATGATGTCACCGACCAGATAAACCTTGTCGGCGTGGTAGCCCTTGAGAAATTGCGACAAGTGCTCGGCCTGGCAATCCCGCGTGCCCAGGTGCACATCGGAGATCCACAGGGTTCGCACCCGTTGTTTGCGACTGGGTCTGGCGAGCTCGGCGCTGGTCATGGGCAACCCTCTGCGATGTTTTCGCCAGCTTGCGCGCGCCGGGTTAATCGACCGTGACAGACTTGAGTCAGTCGTGTGACAACGCATCCGGCGTACGGCGGTGTAGACTGACGGCCACCTCGGAGACAACCTGCCATGCGACCGATCCTCACCCTGCGCCAGTACACCCACGACCTGATTGTGCACAGCCACGAGCACGCGCAGTTGGTGTTCGGTCTGTCCGGTGCGCTGGATTTCGAGGTCGAGGGCTGTGGCAGCCAAGTGCGTCAGCAGAGTGTTGTGGTGGTTCCGTCCGGCGCTCATCATGCCTGCGACAGTCCCCAAGGCAGCAGCTGCCTGGTGCTCGACATCCCTGAAGGGCAATGGGTGCAGGACTCGCTGGGCGCGCATGCCGAGGCCAGTCGGCGCTTGCTCGATCATCCGGGGCGGCTGTCGCTGGACTCGGGGCAGAGCCAATTGGTCAACTGGCTGGCGAACAGTCCGGTCAGCGATCCGTTGATCGCGCAGCAAGGCGCAGTGTTGCTGCTGGCCAGTCTCAATCACGCGCAACCTGCCGAACTCCGCGCGCGTCGCTTGCCCTACGCCGCGCTGGATGCGCACATCGAGCAATACGCCGGCTATCCGCTGCAAGTGGCCGACCTGGCGCGCGTGGCCGGGTTGTCCAGTGCGCGCCTGCACGCTCGGTTCATGGCCGAACGCGGACAGACGCCGATGGATTACATCCGCAGTCGACGCCTGCATCTCGCGGTGCAACTGCTGCGCGACACTGCATTGCCGATTGGTGAAGTAGCCAGTCGCGTCGGGTACAGCTCGCAAAGTGCGTTCTCGGCCGCAGTCCTACGTGAGTTCGGCTCCTCGCCCGGACATCTTCGGCGCGATTCCTGCGACAAAAGACGATAGCCTGCCGACAGACTTGCAGGCCGAGACGCGGTTCAATGGCCCCATGAAGTTGAACCTGAAAAAAGGAATGCAATGACTCCGCGTACCGCCCTCGGCGCTCTGCATATTGGCGCTTTGATGTTTGGCCTGACCGGTGTGTTCGGCAAACTCGCTGCCGCCTCCCCTGTTGTGATCGTCTTTGGACGTGCGACTTTTGCCGTGCTCGCCCTGGCATTTTTCGCCCGTTTCGCCAGCCAGCATGGTTGGCAGAAACTTCAGGCCGTGGACTGGCGGCGCCTCGCCCTCAGCGGCGTGTTGCTGGCTGGGCACTGGGTGAGTTTTTTCGTATCGGTGAAGATCGCCGGGGTGGCCATCGCCACCTTGGGCTTTGCCAGTTTCCCGGCGTTTACGGTGATTCTCGAAGGACTGATTTTCCGCGAACGCATCCGTGCCAATGAAATCGTCCTGGTGGTATTGGTCAGCATCGGTCTGGTGCTAGTGACGCCCGCATTCGATCTGGGCAGCGGCGCGACCGTCGGCTTGCTTTGGGCCGTACTGTCCGGCCTGCTGTTTTCCCTGCTGTCGCTGACCAACCGCGCCAGTTCCGGGCGCATCCCGGCGGTGCAGGCAGCGTTGTGCCAGAACGTCGTCGTGGCGTTGTGTCTGTTGCCGGTCGCGGCGCCGCAGTTGAGTCAGGTCCGAGCGCTGGACTGGTTGTGGATCGCGCTGCTCGGAGTGTTCTGCACGGGCGTGGCGCACAGCCTGTTCGTCGCCAGTCTGGCGGTGATCAAGGCACGCACGGCGGCAGTGGTGTTCGCCATGGAGCCGGTCTACGGCATCACCCTCGCCTGGCTGCTGTTCAGTGAAACCCCGACCCTGCGGATGCTCATCGGTGGCGCGTTGATCATCGTCGCGATTGTGGTGTCGGCGCGGATGTCAGGCGGCAGCGACAAGAAAACCGTCGCCGCCGAGGCCGCCTCTCACTGAGTGCGGTCGTTGTGGCCGAGGTCGCGGTCAGGATCTATCTGATCGCGCACTCGCTGTTTCAATACCTTGGCTTCGGGAAAACCACCGTCGGCCTTGCGCTCCCAGATCTGCACACCCGCACAAGTGATGTGAAACACCCCGCCGGTGCCCGGCACCAATGACACTTTGCCCAGGTCGTCCGCAAAGGTGCTGAGCAGTTCCTGAGCCAGCCACGCCGCGCGCAGCAGCCACTGGCATTGGGTGCAATAAGTGATGACAACTTCGGCTTTGGCGACGGTCATGATCGCTGAAACTCCTGAGACAGAGGGCGCCGCTATAATAGCCGGCTTTACCGCTTGCCCCGAGACTCACAATGCGCCGTTTGCTGCTCTGCCTGCTGCTTGGTTTCCTTCCCCTGCTGGTTCTCGCCAGTGAGGCGCCACGACCGAAAGTCGGCCTGGTGCTGTCCGGCGGTGCTGCGCGCGGGCTGGCGCACATCGGCGTGCTCAAGGCGCTGGAAGAACAAGGCATCAGGATCGATGCGATTGCCGGCACCAGCATGGGCGCGGTGGTCGGTGGGCTGTACGCCTCGGGCTACAAGATCGACGAACTGGAAAAACTCGCCCTGAGCATTGACTGGCAAGCGGCGCTTTCCGACGCGCCGCCGCGTGAGGACGTGCCATTTCGCCGCAAACAGGACGACCGCGATTTTCTGGTCAAACAGAAACTGAGCTTTCGCGACGACGGCAGTCTCGGCCTGCCATTGGGGGTGATTCAGGGCCAGAACCTTGCGCTGCTGCTGGAAAGCCTGTTGGCCCACACCAGCGACACCCGCGACTTCGACAAATTGCCGATCCCGTTTCGCGCGGTGACCACCGACATCGCCAATGGCGAAAAAGTGGTGTTTCGCAAGGGCCACCTGCCGCAGGTGATTCGCGCGAGCATGTCGATCCCCGCAGTGTTCGCCCCGGTCGAGCTCGACGGGCGCCTGCTGGTGGACGGCGGCATGACCGACAACATTCCACTGGATGTCGCGCGGGAAATGGGCGTCGACATCGCCATCGTCGTCGATATCGGCACACCGCTGCGCAATCGCAAGCAACTGACCACGGTGGTCGATGTGCTCAATCAGTCGATCACCCTGATGACCCGGCGCAATTCCGAAGAACAACTGGCGAGTCTGCACGCCAATGACGTATTGATCCAGCCTGCGCTGGCCGCGTTCGGCGTGACCGATTTCGGCAAGGCTCAGGAGATGATCGACGCCGGTTACCGCGCCACGCGGATCCTCGATGCGCGCCTGGCGCAGCTGAAGCCGACTCAAACCCAGGACGCGGAATTGAACGCCGCTCGCCAGCCTGGTCAGCGCACGCCGATCATTACCGCGATCCGGATCGAAAACGATTCGAAAGTCGATGATGACGTGATTACATCCGCCAACCGATCGGCGCGCCGCTGGACCTGGGCCGCCTGCATTCGGACATGGGCACGCTGTACGGCCTCGATTACTTCGATCAAGTGCGTTACCGCGTGGTACACAAAGGCCAGGATCACACCCTGGTCATCAGCGCCAGCGGCAAACGCAGCGGCACCGATTATCTGCGGGTCGGCCTCAATCTGTCGGACGACATGCGCGGCGACAGCGCTTTCAACCTCGGCGCCAGTTACCGCGTCAACGGCATTAACCGCCTCGGCGCGGAATGGCTGACCCGCGCGCAGATCGGCGACAAGCAGGAGCTGTACAGCGAGTTCTATCAGCCGCTGGACGTCGGCTCGCGTTACTTCGTCGCACCCTACGGGTCGTTCGAGGCGCAGAACGTTGACTCGGTGCTGGATAACGATCCGATCGCCCAGTATCGCGTCGAGCGCTACGGCTTCGGCCTCAATCTTGGGCGGCAGATCGGCAACAACGGTGAAGTGCGACTCGGCGTCGGCCAGGCCTGGGGCAAAGCTGATGTGCGCATCGGTGATCAGGATCTGCCGAGCGAGAGTTTCAACGAAGGCTTCTATACCGTGAAGTATTCCTACGACTCGCTGGACAACGTCTACTTTCCGCACGAAGGCAAGGACGTCAGCCTGACGTTTGCCCAGTTCGAACCGGGCCTGGGTTCAGACAATCGCTATCGCCAGTGGGAACTGAATTTCGACAAGGCCATGAGCCATGGCCCCGACACGCTGATTCTCGGCGGGCGCTACGGTCGCACCCTGGACGATGCCAATGTGGTGACCTCAAGCTTCCTGCTCGGCGGCGCGCGGCAGTTGTCGGGGTTCCGTGAGGACGCGCTGTCCGGGCAGAATGTCAGCCTGATGCGCGCTGTGTACTACCGCCGCCTCACGCCGCGCTCGTACCTCCCGCTGGACTTCCCGCTGTACGCGGGGGCCTCGCTGGAACGCGGTCGGGCGTGGAACAACGACAATGAATTCGACAGCGGCTACATCAATGCCGCGAGCGTGTTTATCGGCTTCGATACGCCGCTGGGGCCGTTGAACTTCACGTATGGGTTGAATGATGCGGATGAGCAGGCGGTTTACCTGAATCTGGGGCAGACGTTCTGACGCCTTCGCGAGCAGGCTCGCTCCCCACAGGGAAAGCACATTCCATTGTGGGAGCGAGCCTGCTCGCGAAAGCGGTCTCGGATGAACACGAAATCCGTTGGTGCTCAGCGAATCCCCGCCAACAACGTCCTTGCTGTCTGCTTCAACGGCTCATCCCCTTCCCTGAGCAATTCATTGAGCAGCGCGATTGCACTGTCGATGTCGCCGTCGTCGATGCAGGTTTGTGCCTGTTCGAGCTTGCCGGCGGTCTCGGGGTCGGTCTCGGTGGACTCGGGTAATTGCAGATCCAGTGGTTCCAGCACCAGCGACGGCTCGGGATCGCCGAACTCATTGAGAAAGTCATCGTCGAGCGGCTGGGCGTCGGGTTCGGGGATCCATTCGAGTTCGGCTTCTTCGGCAGATGCAGCCTGTGGCAGTTCGAAATCGACAGGTAACACCGACAGGCTGGTGCCCAGCTCTGGATCATCAATCGGCGGTGCGGCGGCATCAGTGCGGCTATCGTTCAGATCCCAATTTGAATCCATCGACAGCTCGCCCAGATTCAATTCGAAATCATCCTCGAGAGCGCTGGGCGACGCTGCAAGCGGCGCGGCTGCGGTCGCTGCCGAGGCCACGGGCAGTTCGGGCGCGATTGGCGTTGCTGCAAATGCCGCCGGTGCGGCGCCTGCCAGTTTTGCATGGCGAGCGCGGATTTCAATCAGTTCACGGTCATCGACGCCAAGCGCACGCAGGCGGTTTTCCTGCTGTTCAAAAGCGCCGCTGTCACCCTGGCGCCCAAGAACCTCCAGCAACTGCAGACCAAGAT
The DNA here is from genome assembly GCF_037095675.1 of Pseudomonas sp. CCNWLW23. Classification (NCBI taxonomy): domain Bacteria; kingdom Pseudomonadati; phylum Pseudomonadota; class Gammaproteobacteria; order Pseudomonadales; family Pseudomonadaceae; genus Pseudomonas; species Pseudomonas sp. CCNWLW23. The sequence goes on from NZ_JBAWKM010000017.1 coordinate 94,098, forward strand.
CAGTGCGTTCAGGCTCCTTGTGCAAGGCATCGCGCAGCAGCCCGGCCGCTTCGCTGAGTCGGCCGTAGGCCAGATAGATGCCCACAGCCTCCAGCACGTCGCCGGCACCGGGCTCGTCACGATGATCAGCGGCCGCGTGCGCACCGACAGATTGTCGAAGCTCGGGCTCGCCGACTTCTTCTTCGGCGCTCACGGGCAATAGCGGCAGCGGCGTGCCGTCTGCTGTCGAACGTTGCTGACGGCGGCGTATGAGCAACGCAGCCAGCACGCCCAGCAGCAATATCAGTCCGCCAAGCAGCGGCCAGTTCACGCCATCGTCTGCCGCCTCGACCGGGGCTGAAACAGCGGCCGAAACCGGAGCGACCACGGGCGGTGGCGGTGCTTTCTGCACTTCGGCCAGACGGGTTTGCAACTCCTCGATCTGCTTCTTGCCGTCGGCTATTTGCACTTGCTGCTCTTGCAGCCTGAGGTTCTGTTCGTCGAGGGTCTTTTGCAGTTGCTGGGTGAGCAGCACGCTGGCGGCCAGTTGCTCGGCCTGCGCGTCGTTGGCAGGTGCCGACGGCGTTGGCGGCACAGGCGCCGCAGTGCGTTTGCCCTGGGCAGCCTGGGGCGGTGCGGTAACCGGTTCGACGGTTGGAAATTCAGAGGATTGCGGGCGCGGATCCGGCTCGTCGGTGGCGGGCACAATGCCCGGCGAACCCGGCGGGTCGATCAGCACCGTGTACTCGCGCAGCAGACGGCCGTTGGGCTGATCGAGCTGCACGAGGAAATTCAGGAAAGGTTCGTTGACCGGTTTGCCGGACGTCACCCGGATCATCTGGCGGCTGCCGCGCAGGATCGGAGTGAATTTGAGGTCATTGAGAAAGAACACCCGCTCGACGCCGGCCCGACCGAATTCATCCGCCGAAGCCAGGCTGGCCGAGAGATCGTTTTGCGTCAACGTGCCGACATCGACCAGCGCGATGTCGGCCTTGAACGGCTGATTGAGGGCTGAGTAAACAGTGATTTCGCCCAACCCCAACGCCATCGACCAGGTCGAATAGCTGAATACGCCAGCGAGCAGCAGCCATTTGGCGCCCCCGCGCAGCACGTGCCGACTTGCGAGCATGAGCATCCCTTAAATAAGCAAAACCGGTTTCTATGCGTTCGCACATCCGGTACGAACACGATATTGCCCAGTAGTTCTTATAGTCGGCTCAGCGCGATCTCTCAAAAAATCACTGGCGGGATGTGCCTCAAGATTTTTCCAGGTTGGCCAGAATGTGCCCGTGTACGCGCATACACACCTTCAAATCCGCCTCGTCGACGCCCTCGAACAATTCGTGGCGCAGCTGCGTGGCAATGGTCTCGATCTGTTCGATCAGGGGCAGCGCAGGTGCGCAGAGCACGATTTTTTTCGCCCGACGGTCTTCCATCACTGACTGGCGTTGCACCAGTCCCTGGTTCTCCAGACTATCGAGCAAGCGCGCCAGGGTCGGGCCTTCAACGCCGACACTCTGCGCCAGTTCACGTTGGGTCGGTGCCTCTTCAAAACGCGCCAGATGCAGCAGCACCAGCCAGCGCGCCTGCGACAGGCCCAGCCCGGCGAGACGACGATCCAGTTCGGCACGCCAGCCACGGGACATCTGGGCCAGTTGCATACCAAAGCGATGTTGATCGGTTAACGGCATAAAACACTCACGGTTAGACTGAAAATACGGAAAATCTAATTATTAGTCAGCTAAGCATGGGCGGCAGTTATAGGCAAGAGTCGCTCTGTACTGAATCGTTACAACTGCACGGGGCTTGGCGCATACGTCTTTTCACATCTCGAATTCAGACTGCAAAGCCGCCCGCACGCAATACAGCACGCCTTCCGGCACACGCCCGGCAAACAGCTCAGCCACTTCAGCGACGGACGGCAACTCGCCCTCCCCGTCGAGAAACGCGTCCTGCACTTCGCCCATCAATTCCTCAGGCAAATCCAGCGCCTGCTCCAGCGACAATTGTTGCTTGCCGATGGCTTCGGCGAGCATGGCGTAGACGTTCTTCTCCGAGCATTGCAACTGCCCGGCGATCTGCAGCGGGGTCATGCCGGCGCGGGCCAGGGTGATCAGCTCGTGACGGACATCGGCGACCACCTTCGGCGCCTCCGCCTCGCCGCCGAGTACTTCGAGGAAGGCTTCGCCGTAACGTTCCAGCTTGCGTGCGCCGACGCCGCTGACCCGGGCCATTTCCGCCAGCGAGGTTGGCTGGCTGCGGAGCATTTCCAATAGCGTCGAGTCGGGGAAGATGACATATGGCGGCACGCCGTGTTCTTCGGCGAGTTTGCGCCGTAGTGCGCGCAAGGCTTCCCACTGTTCGCGTTCCTCGCCGCGCACCAGTTGGCTGGCCTGGCTCTTGCTGCCCGTTTTGGCAGTGACTTGCGGTTTCAGGTCGCGGCGCAGTTCCAGCTTCACTTCGCCTTTGAGCAGCGGCCGGCAACTGTCATTCAAGCGCAGACCGCCATAACCCTCGTGATCGACATCGGCCAATCCACGCGCCACCAACTGGCGAAACAGCGAGCGCCACTCGCTCTCGCTCAACGCCTTGCCAACGCCGAACACCGACAAATGCTGATGGCCGAAGCTGCGCACCTTTTCGTTGTCCTTGCCCAGCAACACATCGACCAGATGACCGACGCCATAACGCTGGCCGGTGCGGAAAATCGCCGACAATGCCTGACGTGCAGGCTCGGTGGCGTCCCAGGTCTGCACGCCGTCGACACAGTTGTCGCAATGCCCGCACGGTTCGGGCATGTCTTCGTCGAAATAGGCCAGTAACGCCTGCCGGCGGCAGCGGGTTTCTTCGCACAGCGAGAGCATGGCGTCGAGCTTGTGCTGCTCCAGACGCTTGTGCCGCTCGTCGCCTTCGGAGTTCTGCAGCATCTGCTTGAGCATCACCACATCTTGCAGACCGTAAGCCATCCACGCATCCGCCGGCAGCCCGTCACGGCCGCCGCGCCCGGTTTCCTGGTAATACGCTTCGAGGGATTTAGGCAGATCAAGGTGCGCGACAAAGCGTACGTTGGGCTTGTCGATGCCCATGCCGAACGCCACGGTCGCAACCATGATCAGGCCTTCCTCATTGAGGAAGCGCTTCTGGTGATAGGCGCGCAGATCGTTGGGCAGACCGGCGTGATACGGCAGCGCCGGAAAACCCTGTTCGCTGAGGAACGCCGCAACTTCTTCAACCTTCTTGCGCGACAGGCAATAAACGATGCCGGCATCGCTGCGCCGTTCGGCGAGGAAGGCCAGTAACTGCTTGCGCGGCTGCTCTTTCGGGACGATGCGGTAAAAAATATTCGGACGGTCGAAGCTCGACAGGAAGCGCTCGGCATTCTGCAGGTGCAGGCGATCGACAATTTCTTCGCGGGTGCGCTTGTCGGCGGTCGCGGTGAGGGCAATGCGCGGAACGTTGGGAAACAGCTCTGCCAATTGACCCAGTTGCAGGTATTCGCGGCGGAAATCGTGGCCCCATTGCGATACGCAATGCGCTTCGTCGATGGCGAACAAAGCGATTTCCAGGCTTTGCAGGAACGCCAGCATGCGCGGCTGCACCAAGCGCTCGGGCGCCAAATAGAGCATTTTCACTTCGCCGCGTTTGATCCGCAGAGCGAGGTCGCGCTGCTGCTCGGCACTCAGCGTGGAGTTCAGCGCAGCGGCGGCGACGCCCAGTTCTTCGAGGGTGGCGACCTGATCGTCCATCAGTGCGATCAGCGGTGATACCACTACCGCCAGACCTTCACGCAACAGCGCTGGCACCTGGAAGCACAACGACTTGCCGCCACCAGTAGGCATCAGCACCAGCGCATCACCGCCGCTGGCCACGCGCTCAATGATCGCACCCTGACGGCCACGGAAACTGTCGTAGCCGAAGATGTCCTTGAGGACGCGTTGAGCCTGTTCGAGCATAAAAACTCCAAAAATCTACCGATACATCCCTGCTCAGGCTGGTTCAGAGCAGCCTCGGCTGCTTAAACAAAACGTAAGAACACATTGCATGACCAGCGCAGCGCCGGCAGGGATCGCAAAACGCGGCAGTATACCCGAGGCCTTCGCCGCAGAGGGTGCCGCTGAGAAGACTCACTCTGCAATTGACATCACACCGAACCCTGTGGGAGCGGGCTTGCCCGCGAAGAGGCCGGCACTGACAACTTCTTCATCGACTGACACACCGCCATCGCGGGCAAGCCCGCTCCCACAGGTTTTGCGTCCGACCCGGCATTTGCGTGCGTCCGTGCGGGCAAATCTGCCAAGCGGCTGGCTAGAGCGCGCAAGAAGGCCTAGAATTCCCGCATTGTTTATTCCCCAAGGTAGCCCCGTAATGTCCTTCGCTGAGCAACTGACCCGCCTGCAAGTCTTCCTCGACGCCGACGAGCTGCACGACGAGGCGCTGGATTACGTCGCCGCCCACGGTTACCTGACCGCGCTGTCGATCTGCTCCGAAGACGTTCCGGAGCGCGAGTGGATCGACGCGCTGTTCGCCGAAGAGCCGCATTACATCGACGAAGCCCAGCGTGCCGAAATCGAAGCCACGCTGATCGGCCTCAAGGCGCACATCGCTCGCCAACTGGCCTCGGATGAAGAATTCGAATTGCCGTGCGAACTGGATCTGGGCGAAGAGCCGGACGACTCCGAACTGCGCGGCTGGTGCATCGGTTTCATGGAGGGCGTGTTCCTGCGTGAAGCGGCCTGGTTCGAAACCGCCGAAGAAGAAGTCAGCGAAATGCTCCTGCCGATCATGGTCGGTTCCGGCCTGTTCGACGAGCAGCCTGAGTTCGAAGACATCGCCAAGGACGCCAACCTGATGGACGACATGATCGTTCAGATCCCGGAAGCCCTGACCGCGCTGTACCTGCTGTGCCAGGCCCCCGACGAAAAACCGGCGATCCTCAAGCCTCGTCACCACTAAGACCCGGCCTATGGACAACCCCATAGGCAACCGCCCCCTGATGTTGCGCTACGTCCTGCTGGCCATCGGCTGGCTCAGCGTCGCATTGGGGGTGATCGGCATCTTCCTGCCGGTCCTGCCCACCACCCCCTTCCTCCTGCTCGCCGCGGCCTGCTTCGCGCGCAGCTCTCCGCGCTTCTATCGCTGGCTGGTCGAACACCCGCGCCTCGGGCCATGGATTCGCGACTACCTCGAAGGCAACGGCATCCCGCTCAAAGGCAAGGTCTACGCGATCGGGCTGATGTGGGTGAGCATTCTGTTCTCGTGCTATCTGGTGCCGCTGGTTTGGGCGCGGGGGTTCATGTTGACCAGTGCGGTGCTGGTGACGGTTTATATTTTGCGGCAGAAGACGTTGCGTAAAACTTGATACCTCCCAGTTGATCATGCTTGGCGAACTGGCAGTGAGTCGGGTGCTGGATAATCTGGAGTTGCCGGGGTGATGTTGGTCTGCTGAGTTACTTGGTGATCAACCCGGCCTCTTCGCGAGCAAGCTCGCTCCCACAATTGATCCTGGTCGGACACATATTCTGCATCCACTGAAGAACCCTGTGGGAGCGGGCTTGCCCGCGAAGGCGGACTCACAGCCAACACATCTGTACATACAGACAAAACCCGCCGCCCCCGAAACAACCGGGGCGGCGGGTTTTGTCGTTTCAGACCTCAGGTCAGACCGTATCCACTTTCAACGAATGATCATTGAGCATGCCGCTGATGATCGTTGCCGTGTCATGCCCCCCAGCCACCATGCCGCCCGCCCCCGGTGTCACGCCGTAATGGCTGGCGAGGTTGACGCCGGCCAGGTCGATGGTCTGGTTCGGCGTGCCGCCGGCCATGGCGCTGACGTCGATGCTGGTCATCACCGAGGCGCCGCTGCCGCTGACGGTGAAGTGCAGATAGTCGTCCAGCGACGCGGTGCTGGCGTTTTCGCCTTGCAGCAGTTGCGACAGGTCGAGTTTGTCGGTGCCGGGGGTGAAGTCGGTGATCAGGTCGTGACCGCTGTTGCCCTTGAGCCATTGGAAGGTGTCAGCCCCTGCCCCGCCTGTCAGCGTATTGTTGCCCATGCCACCGATCAGCAAGTCATCGCCAGCGCCGCCATTGAGGAAGTCGTTGCCGAGGCCGCCGTTGATCACGTTGTTGTTGCCGTCGCCGGTGAGGCTGTCGTTGAAGTTCGAGCCGAGCAGGTTTTCGATGCCGGTCAAGGTGTCAGTACCGGCGCCGAGGGTGTTCTGCGCACCGAGCAGGCCGAGATTGACGGTGACGGCGGCCGTGGCGTGGGCGTAGCTGGCGGTGTCGCTGCCAGTGCCGCCGTCGAGCAGGTCGTTGCCGGCGCCGCTGTAGAGCAAATCGTTACCGCCGTCGCCGTGCATTTCGTTGTTGCCGGAGCCTGCGCTGAGCACGTCGTTGCCTTCGCCGGCGTTGATCACATTGTTGCCACTGTCCGCTACCAACACATCGTCGCCAGCAGTGCCGGTCAGGGTGTGGCCGTCCTGATAGCTGATGCTGACGTTGGCCGTGTCGCTGCCGCCGTGGTTGTCGTTGGCGGTGTAGGTGCCGTGGTAGTCCGGCGTGATGTCGTGGGCCCCCGCATAGTTGAGGGTCATGGTCAGTTGGTAGTTTTCCGCCGCGTTCGGGTTGCCGCCACCATTTCCAATGTTGGTGATGTGGATCTGGTAGACGCCGTCCGCCGAGGCGCTGAGAGTCTGGCCGTCCGCCAGCGCCATCCAGGCACCGCCGTTGAGCGAATACTCCATGCTGATCTTACCGGCACCCAGATTGTGATCCAGATTGAGGGTTTCGCCCTGACGTAGATTGACGGTGATGCGATATTCATCGTTGGCATTGCTGTTGCTCACCATGCCCAGATAACCGCTGACCACCAGCACGGCGGTCATGGTCGCGGCATTGGCGCTGAAGGCGCTGCGCACGTTGGCCAGGTTCTGGTTGGCCGCATTATTGTTCTGCCCAGTGAAACCGATCAGGCCGGTACCGGTGAAGTCCGCCGCTTTCGAAACCCAACCGGTGTTGAAGCTGGTTGGCGTGGCGTTGAGGGTGTCGCCGTTCGGATCGCTGTCATTGGCCAGCAGCAGCTCACCCGGCACCACGATGTTGCCCGAGAGCACGTTGGTGATGACGTGATCGTCCATCGCCACTGGCGGCGCGTTGGGGATCACTTTCACCGTCAGGGTGGAGCTGGCCAGATCGCCGTCGTTGTCGCTGACGGTGAAGCCGATGTTTTCGGTGATGACCACGGCGGTGGTTTTCTGCGAGGTGTAGCTGTATTCGCCGGTATCGAGGTTGACCACCAGCGTGCCGCTGTTGTTGGTGGCGATACTGACGCTGTTGTTGGCGGTATTGAAAGTGCCGTGGTTGGCGCCGCCGCTCGCGGTCAACGAACCCTGGCCACTGAGGGCTTTCGGATCGTAGGTGTAGGTGGTGCCGTCGACCACGATCGACTTGATGAAACCGCCATCGGCACCGAACGAGCCGCCCTCGCCCAGCAGCGAACCGGTGACCGGCGCGCCCTGCACGGTGCCGGAGAGCACCGAGTTGAGCTGGTTGAGATCGGTGACCACCACCGCATTGGTGTTGGTGTGGTTGATGCCGTCGTAGGCCAGCGGATCGAGGTTGGCGTTGCTCACGCCACTGCCCAGACCAATGGCGTAGTTCTTGATGTTGTTGGCGTCGAGGAAGTTTTTCAGCGCGGCCTCGTCAGCCGTGCCGATGTCGCCCTCGTTGGGCTTGCCGTCGGAGAAGAAGTAGCCGACGTTCTGTGCCCCGGTGAGTTTGCCGGAGGTGTCGAACGCGGTCTGCATCACCGCCACGGCGGCATCGTAGTTGGTGCCGCCGCCGGCGTTGAGGCCGGCGAGCAATGTCTTGGCAGTAGCGACATCGACCCACACCGTGGTGCGGTCGGCGGCATTGCTGCTGAACGTCACCAACTGCACTTTCACATCGCCCAGATCATCGTACTTGTCGAGCAAGGCGCCAATGGCCTGCTTGGCCAGTGCCAGCCGCGACAGGCCCGGCACGCCAGAGGGATCGGCCATGCTGCCGGAGATGTCGAGGACGATGAGGATGTTGGAATCAATCTCCACTGCGGTTACCGAGCGATCCGAGGCAACGGCTTTCGGTATGTCGTCGACGATGTTGACCACGAGGGTGCTGGTGGTGCTGTTGCCCAGCGCATCGGTGGCTTTGTAGGTGAACGTTTCGCTGAGGGTGTTCGGCCCGTCGTTGGCGCTCGGGGCGGTTTTCGGTGCCGACGTCAGCGTGTAGGTGTAGGTGCCATCAGCGTTGAGCAGCAGTTGCCCGTAGCTGCCGGTGGCGTTGCCGACCAGGGTGTACGTGATCGCGCCGCTGCCGCCACTGACCGAACCGACCAGCGTGCCGCTGGCGGTTTCGCCGGTGTTGCCCGGTTCGCTGCCGGTGACTGTGCCGGGGGCGAGATCCTGGCCATCCTTGTTCAGGTCGAGGGCTTTTTCGTAGACCGTGACATCCTGATCCACCGAGGCGACCAGTTTGCTGTCGGCGACATTGATGGTCAGCGTTGTGGTGCTTTCGTCGCCATCGCTGTCACGGATGGTGTAGGTGAACGTGTCGGTCGCGCCCGGCGGGCTCACCGAGTTCGGGTTGCTGTGGTAAACCGCGTTGCCCGCCGCGTCGAGGGTCAGGTAGCCGTAGTTGCCGTTGATGTTGCTGTTGAGCCCGCCGCTGGCTGACGTCGCGGTGTTGCTGCCGGCGCGCACGCCGACCACCGTGGCGGCGCCGTCGGCACCGCTGAGGTCATTGCCGAGCACACTGACATTGACCGTGCCGCCCTCCGCTACCGAGCCGGTATCGGCGTTGGCAGTCGGCAGATCGTCGACGATGTTGACGTTGATCTGACCGCTGGCGGTACTGCCATCGGTATCAGTGGCGATCACGTCGAAGCTCTCGCTGAGGCTGTTGGCACCGTTGGCGTTCGGATGGGCTTCGTTGTCGACCAGGGTGTAGCTGTAACTGACCACGCCGGAGGCCGGATCGTAACCGGTGATGGTGAAGGTGCTGCCCAGTGGCGAGACCACCGATTGCGGCAAACCGGCGGCGACGCCATTGCTGATCACCGCAATGCCGCCGACCGTGAGGGTTTGCAGGCCATCAAGCGCAGTCACGGTGAAGCTGCCGCTCTGGGTCAGCGCCGAAGTGTTGGGGCTGCTGCCGTCGCTGAGGTTTTTCTCGTAGACGGTGATTTCGCCGCCCTTCACATCGAGGCCGTCGAGGCACACCGGATCGTCGTTGTTATGGATGTTCAGCACCAGGTTGGCGGTGCTGGTGTCGCCGTCCGCGTCGGTGATGGTGTAGGCGAAGGTTTCCGTGCCGTTGCCGCCGCCGTGGAGGTTTTTGAAGTCGGCGTCATTGGCGTCCAGCGTGTAGGTGTAAGTGCCGTTGGCGTTGAGCACCAGCGTGCCGTAAGTGCCAGTGAAAGTACCGGCGGTTACCGGGCCGCTGGCGACGCGGTCGGCGCCCTGCACATCGTTATCGAGGACGTTGCCGGTCAGGGTCAACTGGTCTTCGGTCGCGTTGGTCGCGTTGCTGTCATTCAGTGCTTTCGGCACGTCATCGACGATGCTCACGACGATTGTGCTGGTGACGACGTTGCCGAGAGAGTCGGTCGCCTGATAGGTGAAGGTCTCGCTCAGGCTGTTGGCGCCGTCGTCAGCGTGCGGCGTAGTGGTAGCCGGCGAAGTCAGGGTGTAGGTGTAAGTGCCATTGGCGTTGAGGACGATCTGCCCGTAATTGCCGGTGGCGCTGCCGACCAGTGCATAACTGATCGCGCCGACCGCACCGGTGACCGAGCCGACCAGGGTGCCGGAAGCGGTTTCGCCAGTGCTGTTCGGATCGCTGCCGACCACACTGCCCGCTGCCAGATCCTGGCCATCCTTGTTCAGGTCGAGGGCTTTTTCGTAGACGGTGACGTCAGTGTCGCTGACCGCTTTCAGGCAGCTGTTATAGACGTCGATGGTGATCGTCGTGGTGCTTTCATCACCGTCGGCATCGCGCACGGTGTAGGTGAACACATCCACCGCACCCGGACCGTTCACCGCGTTGGGATTGCTGTGATAAACGGCGTTGCCGTTGGCATCAAGCGTGAGGTAGCCGTAGGTGCCGTTGATCTGCGAATTGAGTCCGCCGATGGCCGAAGTCGAGGTGTCGGCACCGGCACGCACGCCGACCACTGCGCCGGTAATCGCCGGGCCATCCGCGCCGCCGACATCGTTGTTGAGTACGTTGCCGCTGACGGTGCCACCCTCCGCCACCGAAGCCGCGTCCGCATGCGCGGTGGGCAAATCATCGACGATATTGACGTTGATCTGGCCGCTGGCGGTACTGCCATCAGTGTCCGTCGCGACGACGTCGAAGTTCTCAGTGAGGCTGTTGGCGCCGTTGGCGGTTGGATGGGCTTCGTTGTCGGCCAGGGTGTAGCTGAAGCTGACCACGCCGGTCGCCGGGTCATAACCGCTGATGGTCAAGGTGCTGCCCAGCGGGGTGACGATTGATTGCGGGAAGCCTGCGGCCGCGCCATTGGTGATCACGGCAATGCCACCGACTGTGAGGGTCTGCAGACCATCGAGAGCGCTGACGGTGAAAGTGCCGTTCTGGGTCAGCGCCGGGGTGTTGGGGCTGGTGCCGTCGCTGAGGTTTTTTTCGTAGACGGTAAGTTCGCCGCCGTTGACGTCGAGGCCATTGAGCAGCACCGGATCGTCATTGTTGTGGATATTCAGTACGAGATTGGCAGTGCTGGTATCGCCGTCGGCATCGGTGATGGTGTAGGCGAAGGTTTCGGTGCCGTTACCGCCGCCGGTCAAGGCTTTGAAGTCGGCATCGCTGGTATTCAGCGTGTAGGTGTAAGTGCCGTCGGCGTTCAGAACCAAAGTTCCGAACGTGCCAGTGAAAGTGCCGGGCGTGACTGGACCCGTTGGGACGCGGTCGGCGCCTTGCACGTCGTTGGTCAGGACGTTGCCGGTCAGGGTCAGTTGGCTTTCCGAGGCGGTACCGTTGCTGTCGTCGTTGGCTTTCGGCAGGTCATCGACGATGTTCACGTCGAGGGTACCGGTGGCGGTGGTGCCGTTGTCATCGACTACCGTGACCGCGAACTGCTCAGGCAGATTATTCGCGCCGTTGGCGTTCGGATGCGTTTCGTTGTCAGCCAGGGTGTAGCTGTAACTGACCACGCCGGTTGCAGCGTTGAACCCGGTAATGGTCAGCGTGCTGCCCAGTGGCGTGGTGATCGATTGCGGGAAGCCTGCGGCAACGCCATTGGTCACCACGGCGATGCCGCCGACGGTCAGCGTGGTGACGCCGTCCAGTGCAGTGATGGTGAACGTGCCGTTCTGCGTCAGCGCGCCAGTGTCCGGGGCGCTGCCGTCGCCGAGATTTTTCTCGTAAACCGTCAACTCGCCACCGGCGACGTTCAGGCCGTCGATGGTGACTGGATCGTCGTTGTTGTGGATCTGCAGAACCAGATTGGCAGTGCTGCTATCGCCGTCGGCGTCAGTGATGGTGTAGGCGAACGTTTCGGTGCCGTTGCCGCCGCCGGTCAAGGCTTTGAAATCGGCATCGCTGGTGTTCAGGGTGTAGGTGTAGGTGCCGTCGGCGTTTAGAACCAAGGTGCCGTAGGTACCGGTGAATGTACCGGCAGTGACTGGACCGGTGGGTACGCGGTCGGCACCTTGCACGTCGTTGGTCAGGACGTTGCCGGTCAGGGTCAGTTGGCTTTCTGACGCGGTACCGTTGCTGTCGTCGATAGCTTTCGGCAGGTCATCGACGATGTTCACGTCGAGGGTGCCGGTGGCGGTGGTGCCGTTGTCATCGACCACCGTGACTGCGAACTGCTCAGGCAGATTATTCGCGCCGTTGGCGTTCGGATGCGCTTCGTTGTCGGCCAGGGTGTAGCTGTAACTGACCACGCCGGTTGCAGCGTTGAACCCGGTAATGGTCAGCGTGCTGCCCAGTGGCGTGGTGATCGATTGCGGGAAGCCTGCGGCAACGCCATTGGTCACCACGGCGATGCCGCCGACGGTCAGCGTGGTGACGCCGTCCAGTGCAGTGATGGTGAACATGCCGTTTTGCGTCAGCGCGCCAGTGTCCGGAGCGCTGCCGTCGCTGAGGTTTTTTTCGTAGATCGTCAACTCGCCACCGGCGACGTTCAGGCCGTCGATGATTACCGGATCGTCGTTGTTGTGAATCTGCAGAACCAGATTGGCAGTGCTGGTATCGCCGTCGGCATCAGTGATGGTGTAGGCGAAGGTCTCTGTGCCGTTGCCACCGCCGGTCAAGGCTTTGAAATCGGCATCGCTGGTATTGAGCGTGTAGGTGTAGGTGCCGTCGGCGTTCAGCACCAACGTGCCGTAAGTACCGGTGAAAGTACCCGGCGTGACCGGTCCGGTGGGTACGCGGTCAGCACCTTGTATGTCGTTGGTGAGGACGTTGCCGGTCAGGGTCAGCAAGGTTTCCGAGGCAATGCCGTTGGCGTCGTCAAACGCTTTGGGCACGTCGTCGGTGATATTCACGTCCAGCGTGCCAGTGGCGCTGTCGCCATTGCTGTCGGTGGCGATCACGGTGAACTGTTCGCTGAGATTGTTCACGCCGTCGCCGGCCGCGTGGGTTTCGTTGCCGTTGAGGGTGTAGCTGTAGCTGACCGTGCCGGTCGCCGCGTTGTAACCGGTGATGGTCAGGGTGTTGCCCAGTTGCGTGGTGATCGACTGGGGAAAGCCGATCGGCACGCCGCCAACAATCACGTTGATGCCGCCGATGCTCAGGCTGTTCAAACCATCCGCTGCCGAGACCGTGAAGCTGCCACTTTGCGTCAGCGCGCCTGGATTGGCCGCTGTACCGTCAGGCAGATTGGCTTCATTGAGGTTGAGTTCGCCATCCGCCCCATTGAGGCCGTTGAGGATGACCGGGTTGTTCACTGGTGGCGCTGGCACCACGACCGGCGCTGGCGTGTCGTCGCCATTGTCGATGTCCGCGTCGCGACGATACTCGGGAAATTCGGGAATACCGTTGAAGCCAGCGGTGGGGAAACCAATGATCGGATCGACTCGGCCGCCGACTTCGGTGAGCAGAACGAAACTGTGCCCGCCGCCCAGTTCACCGGTGTTGCCGGTGGGCGCGTTGGGGCCGGCAGCGGTGGCTTCGGCGGTTTTGCTCGGGTCTTCACCGGCGGCGATGGCTTGCTGGATTTGCTCGACATCGGTCAGTTGCGCCTGGCTTGGGGTCTGCGCTTCGTCGACGTTCACCGGCACAGCCTGGTCGGCCAGCAATTGCCCGGTCATGGTGATGCTGCTGCCGCGGCCGAGGGTCAATTCCTCGCCGTTTTGCAGTTTCACTGCCACCGCGCCTTCCGCGCCGGTGATCAGTTGATCGCCAGCGTACAAACGATCGCCTTCGAACAGCGGACGCTTGATGCCGTCGCTCGCCTGAGCGAACACCTGACCAATGACTTTTGTGACCGTACCGATGAGCGTTGCCATGTGAAATCCTCCGCTGCCGACCACCGTCGGCACTGGTTCGCGAAGCAGCCCATGGCTCAATCGGGTTGCCGTGGGCGACGCTCGCACCCTCGACAGTTCGTTTCGCAGGCCCGGTTTGAGGTGAATTGTCAGCGCTATCAAGCACTTGCCAACCCTGTTCAATCCATCGACCCACTAGCGCTACGTAACGGTGGTGAATCACCCGAGTGACAAAAATCTGTCGCTCATTCCCCGCTACGCGTCCCTCCCCTTCAGCAGTACTTCGCAGTGTCTCGCAAAGTGAATGGAACTTTCCTCAAGCCTTTTCGAGCTCCCTAAAGCGCATAAAACAAAGGCTTTCGAGCTGAACAATGTGCTGCTTTTGAAAAACCGCATAAGTTTTTTTTGGAATAAACCTTATGAAAATTTTTTCTTAGCTACGCTCTAGGATGTTCTTAGCTCTGTTGTTACAAGAGTGAAACGCTTACACCCTAAATTTACGTCAAATATTTGGCGACGGTAACACAACATTGAGATCCAGGGAGATGCACCCATGCGCGTTTTAACCCCCCTCTGCAGCGCGGTTTTGCTGGCCATGGCTTGCACTTCCCAAGCCCAGGCGATGAACCTCACCGAGGCGATTCAAAGCACCATCGCCACCCACCCGGAGCTGGCTTCGCGCGTGGACGCCCGCCTGTCTGCGGATGAGCAGGTGAAAGTGGCCAAGGGCGGGTTTTATCCGTCGGTCGATCTGAACGCTGCCTACGGGCGCGGCTACAGCGACAACACCAACACTCGCGCCTTCGGTAATCACAACACCGAAATCCTCAATTACACCCAGTCGGAGCTGCGCTTGCGGCAGATGATCTTCGACGGCTTCAACACCGCCAACGAGGTCGAGCGCACCAAGGGCGTGTCCAACTCGCGCGCCTACTACGCGCAAGGCACCGCGCAGGATCTGGCCCTGCGCACCATCGAGGTCTACCTCGAAGTGCTCAAGCGTCGGGAACTGGTGACGCTGGCGAAGAACAACCTGCAGGCGCACTTGCGCGTAAACGATCAGATCGGCCTGCGCACGGAGCGCGGCATCGGCAGCACCGCCGACTCCGATCAATCGGTTGCCCGTCGTGCACTGGCGCAGAACAACCTCGACACCGCCGAAGTCGATCTGGCCGACGCCGAATCGAATTTCTACAGCGTGGTCGGACGCATGCCCGATGAGCTGGAAACCCCGGCCTCGACTCGCGGTGAGATGCCGCCGGACCTGCGTGAAGCGCAGCAGAGCATGGTCGACAACAACCCGTACCTGAAATCGGCCCAGGCTGACGTGCAGTCCGCCGAGAGCCAGTACGAAGTGGCCAAGTCGCCGTTCTACCCGCGCTTCGACGCGGAAGCGGCAGTGGGCGCGAACAACAACGTGCAGGGCGACGAAGGCCACGACAACGAATGGCGTGTCGGTGTGGTGATGAACTACAACCTGTTCCGTGGCGGCAGCGACAAGGCACGTCTGGCCGCGAATGCCCACGACATCAACCAGGCGATGGACATCCGCAACAACGCCCTGCGTCAGCTCAACGAGAACATTCGCCTGGCCTGGAACGCCATGGAGAACGCCAAGAAGCAGACGCCGACCGCTCGCGAATACGCCGAAACCACCAAACGCGTGCGCGCCGCTTATCAGGACCAGTTCGGCCTCGGCCAACGCACCCTGCTCGACCTGCTCGACAGCGAAAACGAGCTGTACAACGCCAACCGTCGCTACACCGAAATCCGCTACACCGAGGAATACTCGATGTACCGCGTGCTGGCGAACATGGGCCAGTTGCTGAGCAAGCAACGCGTGGTGCTGCCGGCTGATGCGATTGCCACGACCGAAGTGAAAAACCAGGCGCGCCTGCCCGAGTTGAAATAGATCCTGCAGGACCTGCCGAAGGCTGCGATCTCTGATCGTTCCCACGCTCTGCGTGGGAATGCAGCCCGTGACGCTCCGCGTCACTGGACGCAAAGCGTCCCTAGAGGCATTCCCACGCAGAGCGTGGGAACGATCCGATAACCGAGCCCGTTCAACAGAGGCAATCACTATGACCAGCATGGAACCCGGCGCCACCGGGGTCGATCCGCGCCTGAGCTTCGACGACCCGTTACTCGACGGTCTGCTGATCCTCTGCAAACTGCATGGCGCCACGGTCAGTCGTGCCAGCCTGAGCGCCGGGCTGCCTCTGAACAAACAACGCCTGAGCCTCGATCTGCTGCCCCGTGCAGCCGCGCGGGCCGGATTACAGGCGCGCTTGTTGCGCCGTGAATTGAAAGACATTTCACCGCTGAACCTGCCGATCCTGCTGCTGCTCAACGACGGCCGCACTGCCGTGCTGCGGCGCTTTGGCGAGGACGGCAAAGCCCTGCTGCTGCCCAGCGAAGCCGACGGCGGCGAGCAATGGGTCAGCCGCGAAGAACTCAACGAGCACTACAGCGGCCAGGCCTTGTTCGCCCGTCCGCGCCACGAACTCGAAGACCTGCGCGCGCCGCTGGTGCCACGGGTAAACGCGTGGTTTCGCGACACTCTCAAACTGTCGAAATGGCTGTACAGCGATGCGATTCTCGCCAGTTTTCTGATCAACCTGCTCGGCCTGATGGTGCCGCTGTTCGTCATGCAGACCTACGATCGCGTGGTGCCCAATCAGGCGACCTCGACGCTGTGGGTGCTGTCGATCGGTTTGCTGATCGGCACCGGTTTTGAATTGGTGCTGCGCGTGGTGCGTGCGCACCTGCTCGACACCGCCGGCAAGAAAACCGATGTGATCCTCTCGGCAACGTTGTTCGAGCGCATCACCGGCATGTCGATGAAAGCGCGGCCGGCGACCATCGGCGGCTTTGCCCAGAGCATTCACGACTTTCAGGGCCTGCGTGAGTTTCTCACCGCCGTGACCCTGACCAGCCTGATCGACTTGCCCTTCGTGGTGTTGATGCTGGTAGTGATCGGCCTGCTCGGCGGCTGGCTGGTGGTGATTCCGCTGCTGGCGTTTCCGATCACCATCATCTTCGCCATGGCGATTCAGGTGCGCCTGCGTGACACCGTGCAGAAAAGCCTGAGCCTCGGCGCCGAGCGTCAGGCAGTGCTGATCGAAACCCTTGGCGGTCTGGAAACCCTCAAGGCCTGCGGCGCCGAAAGCGAGCGTCAGCACAAATGGGAAAGCACCCACGGCGCCCTCACCCGCCTCGACAGCCATGCGCGCAACCTGTCGGCGCTGGCCACCAACGGCACGCTGTTCATCCAGCAGTTTTCCGGGATGGCGACGATTGTTGCCGGGGTCTACAGCATCATTGCCGGCAACCTCAGTGTCGGCGCGCTGGTTGCCACCTACATGCTTGGCAGTCGTGTGCTCGCCCCGCTCGGGCAGATCGCCGGGCTGATCACCCGCTACCAGCAAGCGCAACTGACCATGAAAAGCACCGACGCGCTGATGGCCCTGCCGCAGGAACGCGACGGCAAACAACGGCCACTGGAACGCACGCAGCTGCAAGGAGCACTGGACGTCAGCGGCGTGACATTCCACTACAACGGCCAAAATGCGCCGGCGCTGAGCGAGGTCAGCTTCAGCCTGAAAGCCGGCGAGCGGGTCGGCATCATCGGCCGCAGCGGTTCCGGCAAAAGTACGTTGGCGCGATTGGTGATGGGTTTCTACGAAGCGGAACAAGGCCAGTTACTGCTCGACGGCCTCGACCTGCGCCAACTGGACGTGGCTGACCTGCGCCAGCAGATCGGTTATGTCGCCCACGACCTGCCGCTGCTGGCCGGCAGCCTGCGCGACAACCTGACCCTGGGCGCGCGTTACATCAGCGATTCACGCATGCTCGAAGTCGCCGAACTGACTGGCGTCACCGAGCTGGCCCGACAACACCCGCAAGGCTTCGACCGACCGGTGGGCGAACGCGGACAGCTGCTATCCGGCGGCCAACGCCAGGCGGTGTTGCTGGCGCGCGCGTTACTGCTCGATCCGCCGATCATGCTGCTCGACGAACCCACCAGCGCCATGGACAACAGCAGTGAAGATGCGCTGCGGCAGAAACTGCATGGCTGGGTGCAAGGCAAAACCCTGCTGCTGGTGACTCACCGCACCTCAATGCTGAGCCTGGTGGACCGGTTGCTGGTGCTGGACAACGGCCGGGTCGTCGCTGACGGCCCGAAGGAAGCAGTCATCGAAGCGCTGCGCAAGGGCCGTGTCGGCTCGGCGGCGGTCTAGGAGTTACGCCATGCCTGCTTCCTCCGATAGCAACAAGCGCGGCTACTTCGACAGCTTCGGCAAAAGCGCCGAAGCCGAGTTCATGCCGGAAACCGCCGGCGCAGCATTGCAGGATTCGCCGCGCAAATCGCGGATCACCGTGTGGCTGGCGGCAGCGCTGCTGATCGCCGCCCTGGTCTGGGCCAAATTCGCCGTGCTCGAAGAAGTGACCATGGGCGAAGGCAAGGCGATCCCGTCGAGCAAAGTCCAGGTGATCCAGAATCTCGAGGGCGGCATTGTCACCGAGATATTCGTTCGCGAAGGCCAGATGGTCGGCAAGGGCGACACCCTGCTGCGTCTGGATGACACGCGCTTTCGCTCGAACAAGGGCGAGAGCGAGGCCGACCGTTACGCGCTGACCGCACAGGTTGAACGGCTGTCAGCGGAGGCCGAGGGACGCCCCTTCAAACTCTCCGCCGAAGTGATCGCCAAGGCGCCGCAAGTCGCCGAGGACGAACGCTCGCTGTACGAGCAACGCCAACGCCGACTGGCCAGCGAGCAGCGCACCCTCAGCGAACAGCTGCGGCAGAAAACCCAGGAACTGGCGGAGTTTCGCTCCAAGCAAGGCCAGTTCAGTTCCAGCCTGGCGTTGCTGCAGCAAGAGATGAACATGTCCGAACCGCTGGTCAAAACCGGCGCGGTGTCACCGGTGGAAATCCTCCGCCTCAGGCGCAGCGCGGTGGAGATCCGTGGTTCGCTGAACGCCACCACGCTAGCTATTCCCCGGGCCGAATCGGCCATCGCCGAGATCCGCAGCAAGATCGACGAATCCGAGCAGACCTTCCGTTCCGAGGCCGCCAAAGAGCTGAATGAGAAACGCACCGACCTGTCGAAAATCACCGCGTCGAGCATCGCCATCGACGATCGCGTCAGCCGCACTACGGTGACGTCGCCGGTACGCGGGGTGATCAAGCAGATGAAGGTCAACACCATCGGCGGCGTGGTCCAGCCGGGCAGCGACATGGTCGAAATCGTGCCGCTGGAAGACAACCTGCTGATCGAAGCCAAGGTCCGCCCGCAAGACGTCGCGTTCCTGCATCCGGGCCAGAAAGCCATGGTCAAGTTCAGTGCCTACGACTACACGATTTACGGCGGGCTGAGCGCCAAGCTCGAACTGATCGGCGCCGATACGATCACCGATGACAAGGGCAACAGCTTCTATCTGATTCAGGTGCGCACCGACAAGAATCACTTGGGCGGCGACGTGAAACCACTGCTGATCATCCCGGGGATGGTAGCGACGGTGGACATTATTACCGGTGAGAAAAGCGTCTTGGATTACCTGCTCAAACCGGTGTTGAAAGCGCGGACCGAGGCGATGCGTGAGCGTTAGCCAATGATCGTTCCCACGCTCCGCGTGGGAATGCCGCCCGGGACGCTCCGCGTCCCTTCACGACGTTGACGCAGAGCGTCACTGGATGCATTCCCACGCAGAGCGTGGGAACGATCATCTGTCGCCATGGTTACGCTGGAAAACCTCCTCCCCCATCGCCGCAATCTGCCCTTCGATCAGCGCTTCAAACGGCTGGAGCAACGGCGCAAACGTCGTCGGCGCTTCGAGGGTTTCCAGCGCCTGCACGATCGCCTCGATCGTCGATAGCGCCCCCGGCCCCGGTGCCTTGCGCAAGCGATAGCGCGACACGCCGCCCTCGGTCAGGGTCACCCGTGGCAGTGCTGCCAGCAGCGGATTGAGGTGCAACATCTTGCGCGCCTTGCGCCAGGTGCCGTCCGGGACGACCAGCAAAATTGGCTGATCATTCGGTGCGTAAGCCTGCAGCGGCTGCGCATCCTCAGCCGGGAACAACAAGCGCGCGTGATAGCCCGGCCGGTTCAACAGTTTCGGCAAATCTTCGAATACCTCGCCGACAATCAGCTCGGCATTGCTCAGCCCCAGCGCCGCCAGCCGCGCGGTATTGAGCGCGTGACTGACCTCGCTCGGATGCTGCAGCAGCAATACTCGGGTGCGGCTATCGAGGTGCGGAATCAATGGGCACAGGCAATGGGTCTGGGGGCGCAGGCAGCGCGGGCATTGGGCTCGGGACATGATGGGTTACGCCTGATTCAATTGCGCTTTGAGCAAATCGCGGAAAGTCTGGATCAGCGGCTCGCGGCTGCGGCCCCTGCGCATGATCATCGAAAACGGCGCCTGATAACCGAAGGTCGCCGGCAGCAGAACGCGCAGATCGCCCTTGTCGGCCCAGGCCTGCGCGTAGTGTTCCGGCAGGTAACCGATGTAGGCGCCGGAGAGCACCAGAATCAGCTGCGCTTCCATACTTTCCACGGTCGCGGCGCTGTGTTTGAAACCGTGCCGGGCCAGTTCCGCCTGACTCCAGTAACCGCGCCCGACCATCCGTTGCTGAGTGATGACCTGCTCGGGAATGCGCCGCTCGTTGAACAGTGGATGGCGACTGCTGCAATACAGCCAGTGCTGCTCGCGGTACAGCGGCATGTAGACCAGACCGCTCATGCGCGTGGAAAACGCACCGATGGCCAGATCGAGGCGATTGTCCTGCACGCCGAGCTGCAATTCATAAGGACTCATCACCGACAGGTGCAAATGCACCGCCGGGTGTTCCTGGCTGTAGGCGCCGATGGCTTCGGCGAACGGCAGGGCCTTGTCGCTGACCGTGGAATCGATCACCCCGAGATTGAGCGTGCCGCGCAGTTCGCCCTTGAGCGCGGCGGCGTATTGCTCGAAGCCTTCAAGCTCGGCGAGCAGGCGCAGGGTTTCCTGATGGAACAGCTCGCCCTTGCTGGTCAGGCTGAAGCCACCGCGCCCGCGATGGCACAGCACCAGACCGAGCGCGGCTTCGAGCTGGCTCATGTAAGTGCTGATCGCCGAGGTCGACAGGTTGAGTTCCTGCTGTGCATT
Source organism: Pseudomonas sp. CCNWLW23 (assembly GCF_037095675.1). Taxonomy (NCBI): domain Bacteria; kingdom Pseudomonadati; phylum Pseudomonadota; class Gammaproteobacteria; order Pseudomonadales; family Pseudomonadaceae; genus Pseudomonas; species Pseudomonas sp. CCNWLW23. The sequence continues at coordinate 114,713 of NZ_JBAWKM010000017.1, forward strand.
GGCAAAACCCTGATGACGCACGACGCTGACGAAGATGCGCAGGAGTTTCAGGTCGGGTAAAGCGTTGGCCATGTCTACTCCGGGCTTTGCAACTATGTGTCTGTGGGAAAAGCCCCTCACCCCAGCCCTCTCCCCGAGGGAGAGGGAGCTGATCTCCATGGCTTTCAAATCCTGAGTTCAACTCGATTTTTCAGGTCGATGCAGATTCCGCCAAAAACTCGGTCGGCCCCCTCTCCCTTGGGAGAGGGCTGGGGTGAGGGCAACAATCTTCAGCCCTACACTTCATTCGAACCCACCAAAGTCTAATCCCACCTCTCCCATTAGTTTAGAAAAATCTGAACTAAGTTTTTGCCCGTAGCGATTCTTTCCCGTCACTACATTTCGCATGATCGGCCCCACAGCGGCGTCCGAACCTGTGCTCAACGGCGCGCCGGCATAAATAAAACAAAGACGATGAGGCCCTACCCGTGGACAAGATTCTTCACCAACCACTGGGCGGCAATGAAATGCCGCGCTTCGGCGGCATCGCCACCATGCTCCGACTTCCCCATGTACCGACCGCTGCCGGCCTCGACGCTGCCTTCGTTGGCGTGCCGCTGGACATCGGCACTTCGCTGCGCCCCGGCACGCGCTTCGGGCCGCGCGATATCCGCACCGAATCGGTGATGATCCGCCCGTACAACATGGCCACCGGTGCCGCGCCGTTCGACTCGCTGTCGGTGGCCGACATCGGTGACGTGGCGATCAATACCTTCAATCTGCTCGACGCCGTGCGCATCATCGAAGAAGCCTACGACAACATCCTCGAGCACAACGTTATCCCGATGACGCTGGGTGGCGACCACACCATCACCCTGCCGATCCTGCGCGCGATTCATAAAAAGCACGGCAAGGTTGGCCTGGTGCACATCGATGCGCACGCTGACGTCAACGATCACATGTTCGGCGAGAAGATCGCTCACGGCACCACGTTTCGTCGTGCCGTCGAAGAAGGTCTGCTCGATTGCGACCGCGTGGTGCAGATCGGTTTGCGTGCCCAGGGTTACACCGCCGACGACTTCAACTGGAGCCGCGATCAGGGCTTCCGCGTGGTGCAGGCCGAAGAGTGCTGGCACAAGTCGCTGGCGCCGCTGATGGCGGAAGTGCGCGAGAAAGTCGGTGGCGGTCCGGTATATCTGAGTTTCGATATCGATGGCATTGACCCGGCCTGGGCGCCCGGCACCGGCACCCCGGAAATCGGCGGCCTGACCACCATTCAGGCGATTGAAATCGTCCGTGGCTGCCAGGGCCTCGACCTGATCGGTTGCGATCTGGTAGAAGTCTCGCCCGCTTATGACACCACCGGCAACACCTCGCTGCTGGCCGCCAACCTGCTGTACGAAATGCTCTGCGTACTGCCTGGCGTGGTTCATCGCTGAGGGTCGGGTCATGCACGCACGTGATCAGGTTCTGCATGCGGCCGCCGAGTTGGTCGCCGCGTTTGCCCGTAATGATCGCGAAGCCTACTTCGGTGCGTTCAGCGCCGATGCCAGCTTCGTTTTCTACACCCTCGACCAGCCATTGCTGTCGCGCGATGCCTATCAGGCGTTGTGGGACCGCTGGCGTGCCGAGGATGGATTCGAGGTGCTGTCGTGCACCTCGAGCAACGCCTTTGTCAGCCTGCAGGGTGACGTGGCGATTTTCATCCATGACGTGGCCACCGAGCTGCGCATGCAAGGGGAGCAACACTTCAGCCAGGAGCGCGAGACGATTGTTTTCAGAAGACAAGCGTCGAGCCTAGAACAACAAGGCCTATGGCTGGCCTGTCACGAACATTTGTCCGCAATGCCGGAAGGGCTGCCACCCCCTTAGCCAATGGTGACGCTCACGCACGATGAGCGCGCCTGATGATCGGAGCAGATCATGAATAACAACAACAACGAAAAAAGCCTTAGCAGCATCGAAACAAACGGGGTCGAACAGATCCCGGATCATGAGCGCGACGCCGGACCCAGCGACTTGTTTCGCTTGATCTTCGGCGGCGCCAATACGTTTGCCACCGCTGTGCTCGGCAGTTTCCCGGTGCTGTTCGGCCTGTCGTTTCAGGCGGGTGTCTGGGCGATTGTGCTGGGTGTGGTGGTCGGTGCGCTGATCCTCGCGCCGATGGGCCTGTTCGGCCCGCTCAACGGCACCAACAACGCCGTGTCTTCCGGTGCGCACTTCGGCGTGCACGGGCGGATTGTCGGTTCGTTCCTGTCGTTGCTGACGGCAATCGCGTTCTTCTCGCTGTCAGTGTGGAGCTCGGGTGATGCGCTGGTCGGCGGTGCCAAACGCCTCGTCGATCTGCCGGAAACCGACCTGACCCTGGGCCTGGCCTACGGCCTGTTCGCGCTGCTGGTGCTGACCGTGTGCATCTACGGTTTCCGCATCATGCTGTGGGTCAACCGCATCGCCGTGTGGACCGCGAGCCTGTTGTTCCTGCTCGGTATCTTCGCCTTCGCCCCCGCTTTCGACAGCCAGTACGCCGGCAGCGTGGCGCTGGGTCAGGCCGGGTTCTGGGCGGCATTCATCGGCGCGGCGCTGGTGGCGATGAGCAACCCGATTTCCTTCGGTGCGTTCCTCGGCGACTGGTCGCGCTACATCCCGCGTGAGACGCCGAAGGGCCGGATCATGCTGGCGGTGATCGCCGCGCAACTGGCGACGTTGATTCCTTTCCTGTTCGGCCTCGCCACCGCCACTATCGTCGCGATCAAGGCGCCGAACTACATCGCCGCGAACAACTATGTCGGCGGCTTGCTGGCCGTCTCGCCGAGCTGGTTCTTCCTGCCGGTGTGCCTGATTGCGGTGATCGGTGGCATGTCCACCGGCACCACGTCGCTGTATGGCACCGGGCTGGACATGTCCAGCGTGTTCCCGCGCGTGCTGTCCCGGGTCAAGGCGACCTTGCTGATCGGCGTGCTGTCGATCGCCTTCATCTTCATCGGCCGTTTTGCGGCGAACCTGGTGCAGAGCGTGTCGACCTTCGCCGTGCTGATCATCACCTGCACCACCCCGTGGATGGTGATCATGATCATCGGTCTGCTGGTGCGGCGCGGCTTCTACTGCCCGGATGACCTGCAAGTGTTCACTCGCGGCGAACAGGGCGGACGCTACTGGTTCAACCACGGCTGGAACTGGCGCGGTCTGGGGGCGTGGATTCCGAGTGCGCTGGTCGGCCTGTGCTTCGTCAACCTGCCGGGGCAGTTCGTCGGCCCGCTGGGCGAACTGGCCGGTGGCATCGACATCAGCTTGCCGGTGACATTGGGCCTGGCGTCGGTGGTGTATCTGACGCTGCTGCGCCTGTTCCCCGAACCTCGGGAGGTGTTCGGGCCAACGGATGTGCGCAGTGAAGCCGCAATAAAACCTCAACTGCGTCAGGCCGCCTGACACGAATCCCCGGTTGGAGCGAGCCTGCTCGCGAAGACTTCAGCACATCCAACATTGGTGTGACTGACAGACCGCCTTCGCGAGCAGGCTCGCTCCCACAGGAAGCCTTGCAGACCCCATTTGCTTGACCATAAAAAAGACAATCGGAGACACGCCATCATGGCTTTGGATTTATTCGTCGTACTCATTTATGCCGCTGCGATGCTGATTCTCGGCTACTACGGCATGCGCAAGGCCAAGACCCACGAAGACTATCTGGTTGCCGGGCGTAATCTGGGGCCGTCGCTGTACATGGGCACCATGGCAGCAACCGTACTCGGCGGCGCGTCCACCGTCGGCACGGTCCGTCTGGGCTACGTGCATGGCATTTCCGGTTTCTGGCTGTGCGCGGCACTGGGCTGCGGCATCGTCGCGCTGAACCTGTTTCTCGCCAAGCCCTTGCTGAAACTCAAGGTATTCACCGTCACCCAGGTCCTGGAGAAGCGCTACAACCCGATGGCGCGCACCGCCAGTGCGACGATCATGCTCGCTTACGCGCTGATGATCGGCGTGACCTCGATTCTGGCGATCGGCACCGTGCTGCAAGTGTTGTTCGGTCTGCCCTTCTGGATTTCCGTACTGCTGGGCGGCGGTATAGTGGTGACTTATTCAACGATCGGCGGCATGTGGTCGCTGACCTTGACGGACATCGTCCAGTTCGGCATTCAGACGGTTGGCCTGATGTTCGTGTTGTTGCCGATCTGCCTGTACCGCGTAGGCGGCTGGGATCAATTGGTCGCGCAACTGCCGGCGGCCAGCTTCAACTTCACCAGCATCGGCTGGGACACGATCATCACCTACTTCATGATCTATTTCTTCGGCATCCTGATCGGCCAGGACATCTGGCAGCGGGTGTTCACGGCAAAAAGCGAAAAAGTCGCCAAATACGCCGGCACCTCGGCCGGGATCTACTGCATCATTTACGGCCTGGTCTGCGCCTTGATCGGCATGGCTGCGCATGTGCTGATTCCGGATCTGGACAACGTCAACAACGCCTTTGCCGCCATCGTCAAAGTCTCGCTGCCTGACGGCATCCGTGGTCTGGTGATCGCTGCTGCACTGGCGGCGATGATGTCCACCGCCAGCGCCGGCCTGCTCGCCGCGTCCACCACCCTGACCGAAGACCTGCTGCCGAAACTGCGCGGCGGCAAACAGTCCAACGTCGCGGTCAGCCGTCTGTTTACGCTGCTGACGGGGATCGCGGTGCTGGGCATTGCTCTGGTCGTCAACGACGTGATCAGCGCGCTGACTCTGGCTTACAACCTCTTGGTCGGCGGCATGCTGATTCCGCTGATGGGCGCGATTTTCTGGAAGCGTGCGACTACTGCCGGGGCGATCAGCGCGATGACGCTGGGCTTTATCACGGCGCTGGTGTTCATGGTCAAGGACGGCATGGACGCGAACTCGCCGATCTATTACAGCCTGGGTGTCAGCCTGGTGAGCTTTGTACTGGTCAGCCTGTTCTCGCCGCGCCCGGCGACCGTGGCAACGGCGGTGTGAATCGACTGTAACGAGGTGATGTTTTCTTCAGCGGGTGTGGCGTCGGTGGCCACACCCGTTTTTTTCGCTTGGCGAAAAGCAAAAGATCGCAGCCTTCGGCAGCTCCTACACTTTGTAGAAACTGCCGACGGCTGCGATCTTGAAATCTCTGATCGCAGGTATTAACGGCGACGTGGCTGGCGTCGGCGCTGTTCGTCGTCCGTGCGAATCGGTACCGGTTGCAGAGGCGGTTCGATCAAACCGAGGGCAACTCCCAAATCGTGCAGCCAGTTCTGGATTTTCTCTTTCATCGTCATGCCCCCTTCAGGGTGGTGCTGAGCGGCCGGAATTCTGAGGCCGCTTCGCACTGATAATAGTCCGAAGTCCTACGTAATGCTCGGCCAAATCCGCAATGATCTGTTACTGAATTGAACAGAATCCGGTGTGTTTGGTTCACGCTGTTTCACGGACTTCATGCAAAGCCACGGGATAGACCGCTTGCTGCACGTCGATCCAGGCATTCAGGTTGGCCCCGGCCATACCCTTGCGCCACATGAGCCACGTTGTCGCACCCGCGAACGGCTCGGCCAACGGATGCACGGCGACGCTTTCGCGACCCGGCAGGCTGGCGAGCATCGACTCGGCCATCAACGCCACACCGCTGCCGGCAATCACACAGGCGAGCATGCCCTGATACGACTCGATCTCCATCGGCCGGCCCATCGCCGCGTGGTAGTGAGAGAACCACGCTTCCAGACGCATGCGATAGGAACAGCCCTGACGGAAGGTGAATACCGAACGCCCTTCCACGTCGCGCGCGCTGTGCACCGGTGGATGGTCGATTTCAGTGATCAGCACCAGCCGCTCCTCGCACAACGGCACGCCATCGAGCCCGGCCAGCTCCAACGGTCCGTCGACCAACGCCGCGTCGAGGCGGCCGGTGAGCAACCCTTCGAGCAATTCCCCGGTCGGTGCCGATTGCACCTGCAAATTCACCATCGGGTATTGCTTGTGATACCGCGCCAGCAGCGCCGGCAGATGGATCGCCGCCGTGCTGTACATGGTGCCCAGCACGAAATCCCCGGCCGGTTGCCCGCCCATCACCGCCGCACTGGCCTGATCGCGCAGAGCGAAGAGTTTGCCGGTGTAGTCGAGCAAAACCTTGCCCGCCGGCGACAGCTGCAAGCGCTGCCGTTCGCGGACGAACAGCTCAACGCCCAGTTGCTCCTCAAGCTGTCTCAGCCGCGTCGACAGATTCGACGGCACACGATGCAAACGCTCGGCGGCGCGGGTGATCGAGCCTTCCTCGGCGACCGCTTGGAATATCCGCAGTTGGCTGAACTCCACTGCTTTCTCCTTAACAGAACAAGTTACTCACTATTATTCAATTTTAAAGAAAGTCAATCGATCCTAGCCTGACGGTCATTGCTGCTTTGAAGGAAGCCCGACCATGTCGCCGCTGATACGTTTATCCGCCTGTTTCGTTGCCCTGATGATGGCCATGGGCATTGGCCGTTTCGCCCTGACACCTCAGATGCCGCACCTGCTCAGCGAAGGGCAGATCGATCTCACCGCCGCCGGGCTGATCGCGGCGGCCAACTACTTCGGCTATCTGCTCGGTGCCGTGGATGCGATGTTCGCCCAGCGGCCGCAGCAGGTGCAGCGTCGCCTGCATGGCGGGCTATGGCTGTGCGTGCTGCTGACACTGGCGTCGTTCTGGGCCAACGGTTTCTGGTCGCACTTGCTGTTGCGCTTTGGTACCGGGGTGGCGAGTGCCTGGGTGCTGGTGATGATTACTTCACTCAGTCAGCCGCTGGCGGCGGCAGCGGGTCGCCCGCGCTGGGGTGCTCTGGTTTTTGCCGGGCCGGGTCTGGGGATTTTTCTCACAGGCTTGCTGGCGCTGGTCTCACACCGCTTGCAGCAGACATCGGCGACGCTGTGGCTGATTTACGCGGCCGCCGCGTTGCTGATGATGCTCGGCGTCTGGCGGTTGTTACCGCAGCCCACGGGGGTAGCGAGGCCAGCGACAACCCATGTGAACCCAGCGAATCGCGGCATTGCCCGGCTGGCGCTGGTGTATGCGCTGTACGGCATCGGCTACATCATTCCGGCAACGTTCCTGTCGCAGATGGCCAACGCGCAGTTTCACGGCCAGTGGCAGGCGGATCTGTTCTGGCCGTGCTTTGGCCTCGGCGCGGCAATCGGTGTGTGGTTGGTGAGTCTGCGCCGACATGATCCCGAAACCACGCGGCACTGGCTGATGGCGACGTTGTGGCTGCAAGCGGCCGGAGTGTTCGCCTGTCTGCTGGGCAGCGGCGTCGGCCTGGCGTTGGGGGTGATCCTCTGCGGCACGCCGTTTCTGGCCTGCATGCAACTGGTCATGCAGCGTTCGCGAGAGCTGGCGCCCCACGACACTCAGCGCAACGCCGGGATGCTCACGGCGTGCTTCGCTGTCGGCCAACTGAGCGGCCCGCTGCTGGCGGCGCTGAGCAGCCATTTCAGCGGCGGCTTGCAGCCGGCGCTGCTGATCGCCGGTGCCGGCTTGTTGCTGGCCGGCGCGCTGGCGATGCAGGCCAGGGCTACTGGCCCAGCGCCTTGCGCAAACGCCGACGCAGCCACTGTTCGGCGCTGACGAAAGTGATGCCGAGCAGCACCAGCACGGCGCCGATGACGAAGTTCAGGCTCAACTGTTCGCCGAGCAGCAGCACGCCGAAGGTCACGCCGAACAACGGCGTCATGAACGAGAACACCGCAAGGTTGGCCGCCAGATAACGGCGCAGCAGCCAGAACCACACCAGGTAGCTGAAGAACGACACCACCAGCCCTTGGAACAGCACACTGGCCACCGCCACGGTAGTCAGGCTGACGTGGGTGATCTGGCCGCTGAACAACGCGATCAACAGCAGACCGATGAAACCGACCATCAGCTGATAAAACAGGGTCAATGTCACCGGCGCTTCCGACAGTCGCGAGGCGCGCACCACCACGGTGGTCGCGCCCCAACAGGCGCCGGCCAATACGCCGAAGGCATCGCCCAGCAGCATGCGCCGATCAAGGTTGTCCCACGACACACCACCGGCGAAGGCAATCGCGATGCCGATGAACGCCAGCAGAATCCCCAGCCATTGCAACGGGCGCAACCGCTCGCTGGCCAGCAGGAAATGCACGCCGAGTGCGGTGAAGATCGGCGCGGTATACAAGAACACCGACATATGCGCGGCGGTGGTCAGTTGCAGGCCTTCGGCGATGAACAGGAACTCCAGACCAAACAGCGCACCGGCCAGCAAGCCGCCGCGCCAGGTGCTGCCGACCTGATCCCAACCGCCCTTCCAGCAGATCAGCAAACCGACCAGCAAGGCAGAAATCCCCGAGCGCCCCGCCGCTTGCATCACCGGCGCGATATCCGTTGCCGCCCACTTGATCAGGACTTGCTGCACACCCCAGATCAGGCACAGGCCGATCATCACTTGCAGGGCAAAACCGTCGGCATTGCGCCGCTCGGCACTCACCGCATCACCTCGAACACACACAACATGGCAGGCCATCCATTGGTCAGAAAACAGTGTCGAGGATTATCAATCAGTCGCGCGGAAAAAACCGTCTGGAAAAGACATTAAGTTGGTCAGTGGCGTCAGCGCCGAATGGTTGACGGCTGCGCCGTCATTCGTGAGCAGGCTCGCTCCCACAGAGGGTTCGGTGAACACGTGGGAGCGAGCCTGCTCGCGAAGAGGCCAGCACTGCCAACACAACTGCCGGATCAGCTCAGGCAAACCGCTTCGCCACCAAATAGCCCACCGTGCAAGCAACTGCAGTCGCCACTGTCCCCCACGCCCAGTCCATCAAACTCACCTGCACCGACCAGTCGCGCAAGGTCGCCCAATTGGTCAGGTCATAAGTGCCGTAGGCCACCAGCCCCAACAGCGCACCCAGCTTCGCCGCCCTCTGCCAGCTCAGCGCCGGCCACACCACGAACACCACGCAGCCAATAACGTACAGGCAATAAAAAACCGCTGCGGGCAACAGCAGCGGTTTTTCCAGCATCAGCGAACCGAGCAGTTCGCGATAGGTCGGCGCCATCAGCAGCCCGAGCCAGATGCCATCGAGCAGCAGAAACGTCAGCAGCGTTGCGACGTAAGCGATCAGCGCCTTTTTCATTGATCCAACCTCTTGTGTGGCCTGCAACATGGGCCACTCAAGGCTCAGGTTAGTTCAATGCGATCGGCGTGAATGACGATCTTGCCTTCCTTGTACAGCGAGCCGATGGCTTTCTTGAAGTTGCCCTTGCTGACACCGAACAGGCTGCTGATCAACGCCGGATCACTCTTGTCACTGACCGCCAGGGTGCCGTCGTTTTCGCGCAACTTGCCGAGGATCTTCGAACTCAGACTGCTCGCCGCTTCCTGACCAACCGGTTGCAGGCTCAGGCTGATCTTGCCGTCGGCGCGCACTTCCTTGATGAAGCCTTTCTCGCGCATGCCCGAACGCATGAACTTGAAGATCTCGTTCTTGTGGATCAGGCCCCAGTGCTTGTTGTTGATGATCGCCTTGAAGCCCATGTCGGTGGCTTCGGCTACCAGCAGATCAACTTCCTGGCCCGGGCTGTAGATGGCCGGGGTCTTGTCCAGGTAACGATCGAGGCGCGCGGTGGCGGTGATGCGGCGCGTGTGTTTGTCGAGGTAGACGTGCACCACGCAGTATTCGCCAGCAGTCATCTGGCGCTTTTCTTCCGAGTACGGCAGCAGCAGATCTTTCGGCAGGCCCCAGTCGAGGAACACGCCGATGCTGTTGACTTCAACCACTTTCAGACTGGCAAATTCGCCGACCTGAACTTTCGGTTTTTCCGTGGTGGCGAGAAGTTTGTCTTCGCTGTCCAGATAGATGAATACGTTGAGCCAGTCTTCATCTTCGCTGGGAATATCTTTGGGGATATAACGGTTGGGCAAAAGAATTTCGCCATCGGCACCGCCGTCCAGATATAAACCGAAGTTAGTGTGTTTAACCACTTGCAAACTGTTGTAACGCCCGACTAAAGCCATTTCCGAAACCCTCAATACGTGGGCGGCATTCTACCCGTTTTTGCCGCCAACGTCGGGCGACAGATCCTCGCAGCGGAAAATCTGCGTCAACCTGTTGATTTTGCTTGATCACTGCCCTACGGGGTGCCGCTCGTCAGTCCGGTCCGACGCTTCACAGCCGCGCTGATTTGCCTCACTTCAATTAAATGTTCTCATTTAAAACAGCAGGTTAGCTGCTTATTACGAGTGAGCGGCCGGTAATAATGCAGCGTTACGGTTGGATAATCCGGGGGATATTTACCAAGCTATTGTCAAGTTATTCCTGTACGATGCCTGGCCGAGTTACTTTTCTAAAGGTTAATGGCCGCCATGCGTGTAAAAGCATCCACCAGCAAAGCAAAGCCAGCTCCAGCCGTTGAAACCAGCGAATCGATCAACGATCAGATCGCAGCATTCCTCAAGTCCGGCGGCGAGATCCAGCAAATTGCCAAAGGCGTCAGCGGCCAGACATTCGGCCCGTCCAAGCAGATCAGCCTGGGCAAGAAGTAACACCGGTTTTACCCCGTCCAGAGGCGCTTTGAGCTTCGAAGCGCCTGGACTGGCACCGCGCAACACCCCTTCGCTTTAAACAAAAATTCCTGAAAATCGACGAACGGCCATCAATGCCGGGCATTCGCCGGTATCCTTGCACGCGTCTAGATCAAGCGTTTCAGCAGGCCTTCGCCCTGCGCTCGCGGTTCATGGAGTGACGCATGCGCCCATTTCCCTGTTTATTGTTCGTCAGCCTGCTGTCAGGCACGACCGCGCACGCGCAGGTTTTTCAGGGTGAACTGGGCGACTTCGATCTCAAGCTTGGCACCACGCCCAGCCGCAGCATGGCCCAGGGTCTGGTCAAACCGGCGGCGGTCGGCTCGTTCCACGGTGGCCTTGATCTGAGCCACGACAGCGGCGTGTATTTCGGCCAGTACGCGCCGAGCATGGGCATCAGCCCGGGCAAGAACCTCGAGATCGATTCCTACGTCGGCTTCAAGCAGCCGTTCGATCAGGTGCTCGGCTATGAAGTCGGGATGATCCATTACAGCTATCCCCGCGTGGACACCCTCGACAGCCAGGAGCTGTTTGGTGGCCTGACTCTGCTGGGCAGTCGCTTCGGCATTGCCCTGAGCAACGACCCGGATAAACAGAACAACACCTTGTTTGCCGACCTCACTGGCAATCAGCCGTTCGGCATTGGCGTGAGCATGAAATACACCACGCACCAGTTGAATACACCGGCGGCGGTGGACGGTGGCTATATCAGCAGTTTCACTGATTGGTCGGTGAAACTGTCGCGGCCGTTCATGGGCGTCGATCTTGATCTGATCTACAGCGACTCCAGCCTCAGCGGCAGTGATTGCTCGGCCTATTCCGGGCACAACAGCGAGTGCGACGGCCTCGTCACCCTTAAGGCTGTACGCACGTTCTATTGATCGGCTGAACTGCCGCGCGCATCCTGCATCACATAAGAATCAGATTTCCGACGCCAGGCTCTCGCAAGGATTTGCCCATGTCTCGCTGGTTCAAACAGATTGCCGCCCTGCTGATCTTCACCCTCGCCCTCGGCGCTTGCAGCCGCGTGGGCCTGGCCTACCGCAACCTCGACGTAATCATCCCGTGGTCGCTGAGCGACTACGTGGACATGAACGGCGAACAGAAAGACTGGTTCAATGAACGCCTCAAGGAACATCTGAGCTGGCACTGCACCACGCAGTTACCGGGTTACCTCGACTGGCTGGACCGTTTGCAGGCCATGGTCGAGAGCAATCAAGTGAGCGACGCCGCGCTGCAGGAGCGCACCGCCGAAGCCAAACAGGCCATCGCCGAAACCGCCCGGGAAATCACCCCTTCGGCCATTGAGTTGCTGCAAGGCCTGGACGATAAACAGGTGGCTGAAATGAACGACGCGTTTGCCAAGGATTTGCGCAAACGTCAGCAGGAATACGTGAAACCGCCGCTGGCTCAGCAGATCAAGGAACGCGGCGAGCGCATGGAAAAACGCCTGAACGATTGGCTAGGCCCGCTCAGTGACACGCAGAAACAACGCGTCGTGGCCTGGACCAACGCCTTGGGCGACCAGAACACCCAATGGATCGCCAACCGCGCGCACTGGCAGCAACAGTTCAGCGCCGCCGTTGCGCAACGCCAAAGCCCCGAATTCCCACAACGCATCGAGACACTTCTGGTCAATCGCGAGCGCTTGTGGACAGCGGACTACCGCAAGGCCTACGCCAACACCGAAGCCCAGGCGCGCTCGCTGTTTGTCGACTTGATGGCCGAGAGCACGCCGCAACAGCGTCAGCGTTTGTTGAAGAAAATCGAGGGAGTGCGCAAAGACTTCAATGACCTCAAGTGCCTGAAGGCCGCGCAGAAACCTTGAAATCACTGGAATCCAATGTGGGAGCGAGCCTGCTCGCGAAAGCGGAATATCAGACAGATCAAATGTCACTGACAGACCGTATTCGCGAGCAGGCTCGCTCCCACAGGGGATTTCGCTGGCTCAGGCGATTTGAGCCTTCGAGGCGACTTCATCAAACGTCACCTCATCCAGCGCATCCTCCTGCTCATCCAGCACCTGACGCGGATGGTCGTTGCCGGGGATGCTGCTGTCGATCAGGCTCAGCAGGCTGGAGCCGCGCGGGGTCAGAATGAAGTTGTTGCCAGTACTGCCCTCGTGATCCGGCCGCGGCTCGATGAATCCGCGCTCCAGCAACATCTTTTCATAATCACAGGCCAGGGTTTTCAAGTGATCGAGATTGTCGATCGGCTCGCCGGCGCTGGCTTTCTCGGCCGCGTGGTCTTCGGCATACGCGCGGGGAGCGAAGCTGTGGCCAGCGCTGTTCTGCACTTCATGCAGCAAACGTTCAATCAAATCCCAGTTATAAGTCGTCATCCTGATCCAACCTCCGGTGCGGGTGATTTTGTGCCGCGTTCAAGGTTGTGACCGAAGCGCTGCGCAGCCGTTCAGCAGTATTTCCGGCCCCGACCGACCGACGGCTGTCGATTACCTCGCACGTTGAACGACTAGGCTGAAACAGCCGGTTCAACCCGCAGGAGACATCGTCATGAACGTTGCAAACCATCCGGTGGTATCACGCGAAGAATGGCTCGCCGCCCGTCAACAGCATCTGGCCCACGAAAAAGCCTTCACCCGGGAACGCGATCGCCTCAGCGCCGAGCGCCGCGCCCTGCCGTGGGTGAAAGTCGACAAGGACTATCATTTTCAAGGGCCGAACGGCGAGCTCAAGCTCAACGACCTGTTTGGCAACAACAGCCAGTTGATCATCTACCATTTCATGTTTGCCGAAGGCTGGGAGCAAGGCTGCCAGGGCTGCTCGTTCCTCAGCGACCACATCGACGGCGCCAACCAGCACCTGGCCCATCACGACGTCGCGGTGGTCGCCGTCTCCCACGCGCCGTTGCGCAAATTTCAGGCATTCAAACAACGCATGGGCTGGAAGTTCGACTGGGTCTCGTCAGAAGGTTGCGATTTCAATTACGACTTCGGCGTCTGCGCCCGGGCTGAAGACGTCGCGGCGGGAAAGGCTACCTACAACTACGAAAAAACCGACAGCGCCGAGGAAGAAATGCCGGGGCTGAGCGTGTTCTATCGCAATGACGAAGGCGAGATTTTTCACACCTATTCCACATACGCGCGCGGTCTGGACATGCTGGTTGGCGCTTACCACTATCTGGATCTGACGCCCAAGGGCAGGAATGAAGACGAGATCATGGAATGGGTGCGGCATCATGATCGCTATGACGGTGCGCCGAAGTCGGGTTGCTGCCATGCCGATTGAGCGCAACCCTGCCCCCACAGTTTCTGAACTTTTACCAGGCTTCAGCCCTCAACCGGTTAACCCGCCTTAACCGGAACTGAGGCCTGCCCATGAAAATCCTGATCAAGCTCTCCCTCGCCGCCACCCTTGCCTGCGCCCTGCCCGTCTGGGCCTGCACGCCGGAAGAGGCGACGATCAAACGCGAACAACTGGCCAAGGAAGTCTCCAAGCTCACCGAGCAGAATCCGGAAAAAGCCAAGGAGATTAACGCCGAGCTGCAGAAAATGGATCTGGGCACGGCCAGTGCGGATCTCCCAGACAAATGCCAGTTGATCGATCAGCGTCTGAAGGAACTGGGGTCGGCAGAGAAAAAAGCCGACAGTTGAGGCGAAAAAAAACCGGACAATGTCCGGTTTTTTTATATGCGCTGCTAAAGCTTACTCAGCCGCAGGCTCGGCTGGCTTGCGACGCTTGAGCGGGGCCATGCCGTCGCTGCTCACCAGAGAATCCGGCTTCGGCCGGTTCACGCTCTTGCGCTTGGTCGGTGTCTTGGCCGTGGTTTTTTTCTTGTCGCCCTTGGCGTCGGTCTTTTTCTTCTTCACGCCGACGGCTTTGCCCGAAGCCTTGACCTTTTTCGGTCCGCCGTAGGTGCCTTTGACTTCCTTGATGGTGCGGCGCTCGAAGCTCTGCTTCAGGTAGCGCTCGATGCTCGACATCAGGTTCCAGTCGCCGTGGCAGATCAGCGAGATCGCCAGACCATCGTTGCCGGCGCGGCCGGTACGACCGATGCGGTGTACGTATTCGTCGCCGCTGCGTGGCATGTCGAAGTTGATCACCAGATCCAGACCGTCGACGTCCAGACCACGGGCTGCAACGTCGGTAGCGACGAGGATCTTCACACCGCCCTGCTTCAGACGATCGATCGCCAGTTTGCGATCCTTCTGGTCTTTCTCGCCGTGCAGCACGAACGCTTTGTATTCCTGAGCCACGAGGCGGCCGTAGATGCGGTCGGCCATGGCGCGGGTGTTGGTGAAGACGATGGCCTTCTGGTAGGTCTCGTTGGCCAGCAGCCAGTTCACAATCTGCTCTTTGTGCTGATTGTGGTCGGCGGTGATGATTTGCTGGCGAGTCGTCGAGTTGAGCTGGCTGACCGCGTTGAGCTGCAGGTGCTCCGGGTTGTTCAGGACCTTGGCGATCATTTCGCGCAGGCCGGAACCGCCGGTGGTGGCGGAGAACAGCATGGTCTGCTGACGGTTCGGGCACTCGTCGACCAGACGCTGCACGTCCTCGGCGAAACCCATGTCGAGCATGCGGTCGGCTTCGTCGAGCACCAGCACTTCGACTTCTTTCAGGTCGAGGTTGCCGGCATTGAGTTGCTCGATCATCCGCCCCGGGGTGCCAATGAGGATGTCTGGCACTTTGCGCAACATGGCGGCCTGGACTTTGAAGTCTTCGCCGCCAGTGATCAGGCCAGACTTGATGAAGGTGAACTGCGAGAAGCGTTCGACTTCCTTCAAGGTCTGCTGGGCCAGTTCACGGGTCGGCAGCAGGATCAGCGTCTTGATGCTGACGCGGATCTTCGCCGGGCCGATCAGGCGATTGAGGATCGGCAGGACGAAAGCGGCGGTTTTGCCGCTACCGGTTTGCGCCGTCACCCGCAGATCACGCCCCTGGAGCGCCAGCGGAATGGCCGCGGCTTGCACAGGCGTTGGCTCGACAAATTTCAGCTCGGCCACAGCTTTGAGCAGGCGTTCGTGCAGGGCGAATTGGGAAAACACGGGTGCTACCTCGAAGATATGCAAAAAAACAGCTGCATAGGTTACCGGTTTCGAGCGCTCAGGCCGAGTTTCTTTGTGCAAACGCCGACAATCAGTGGTTTTTTTGTTGCCCGATTTGTCACTCGCAGCAATACACAGCGTCTTAAATGCTCTAATCGGCCCTCGCGTCTTACAGAAGAAACGTTTCGCTTATGGATATCAAACAGCTCTGGCTCAAAGCCCAAGGCCTCTGGGGCACGCTCGAAGAGCACCCACTTCTGCAATCGGGACTGGCGCTGTTGGTGCTGCTGGTCATCGCGCTGGTGCTCGGACGGGTGGCGCGTTACCTGATCCTGCATGCCAGCCGCATGCTCGGCCGCCAACCGGCACTGCACTGGATCAACGACTTCCGGCACAACAAGGTGTTTCAACGGCTGGCGCAAATGACGCCGTCGCTGGTGATCCAGTTCGGCCTGCACCTGGTGCCGGAGCTGAGCAAAACCGCGATGAATTTTCTCGGCAACGTCGCGCTGGCGTTCACCATCCTGTTCCTGCTGCTGGCGGTCAGCGCCCTGCTCAACGCCCTGCTCGACATCTACGCGCGCACCGAGCATGCGCGTACACGCTCGATCAAAGGCTACGTGCAACTGGCGAAAATGGTTTTGTACGTGTTCGGCGCGATCATCATCGTCGCCACCCTGATCGACCGCTCGCCGCTGTTGCTGCTGTCGGGTCTGGGTGCGATGTCGGCGGTGATTCTGTTGGTCTACAAGGACACGCTGCTGTCGTTCGTCGCCAGCGTGCAGCTGACCAGCAACGACATGCTGCGCGTCGGCGACTGGATCGAAATGCCACAAGTCGGCGCCGATGGCGACGTGGTCGACATCACGTTGCACACCGTCAAAGTGCAGAATTTCGACAAAACCATCGTCTCGATCCCGACCTGGCGGCTGATGTCCGAGTCGTTCAAGAACTGGCGCGGCATGCAGCAGTCCGGCGGTCGGCGGATCAAGCGCAGCCTGTTCATCGATGCCAGCGGCGTGCGCTTCATCCGCGACGACGAGGAAGAAAAGCTCTCCCAGGTGCACCTGCTGACCGACTATATGGGCCGCAAGAAAGCCGAGCTCAAGGCCTGGAACGAAGCGCAGGGCAATGTCGCGGCCATGTCAGCCAACCGCCGCCGCATGACCAACATCGGCACTTTCCGCGCCTATGCGCTGGCGTATCTGAAGAGCCACCCGGAGATTCAGCCGAACATGACCTGCATGGTCCGGCAGATGCAGACCACCGCGCAGGGCATTCCGCTGGAAATCTACTGCTTCACCCGCACCACGGTGTGGGCCGATTACGAGCGGATTCAGGGGGATATTTTCGATTACCTGCTGGCGGTGTTGCCGGAGTTTGGCTTGAGTCTGTATCAACAGCCGAGTGGCGGGGATTTGCGTGCGGGGTTGTTGCCGGCGGTACTGGGCTCGGCGAGTATTCCGGAGCCGGAAAAACACCTGATGTAACCCAAAGATCCAATGTGGGAGCGAGCCTGCTCGCGAATGCAATGTGTCAGTCGACCCATACTTATCTGACCCAACGCCTTCGCGAGCAGGCTCGCTCCCACAGGGGTTATGCGGCGGCCGGAGATTTACGGATGCCCAACCGACTGATCCACACAGCCGCCAGAATCACACCCCCGCCAAGGAACAATCTCCCCAGTTCCTCATGCTGATTCCAGATCAGCAGATTCAACAACAATCCCACCGGCACATGCAGGTTGTTCATCACCGCCAGTGTGCCGCCGTTGACCATGCATGCACCTTTGTTCCACCAGTACAGACCCAGCGCCGTCGACACCAGTCCGAGAACCAGCAACACCGCCCATTGCAGCGGCGCTTCCGGCAGGAAGTTCGACTTGCCGAATAACAGGAACGCTGGCAGCACAACCGCCAATGCACCGAGGTAGAAATAACCGAAGCGGCGGTAATGCGGCAGATCGCTCGGATGCTTGGCCACCAGATGCTTGTACAACACTTGCCCGGCGGCATAAGTGAAGTTGGCCAGTTGCAGCAGCAGGAAGCCCATGAAAAAGTCGGGACTGATGCTGTCGAAGCGAATCACCGCCGCACCGCCCACGGCCACCAGCGCAGCAACCAATGCCCACGGATTAAAGCGGCGGTTCAGCGCGTCTTCGATCAACGTCACGTGCAGCGGCGTGAGAATGGTGAACAGCAACACCTCCGGCACCGTCAGCACGCGGAAGCTCAGGTACAGGCAGACGTAAGTCACCCCGAACTGCAACGCGCCGATCAGCAACATGCCACGCATGAACGCCGGCTCCACCGAACGCCAGCGGGTCAGCGGAATGAACACCAGCCCCGCCAGCACCACACGCACCAGCACCGCGAAGTAACTGTCGACATGCCCGGCCAGGTATTCGCCGATCAGACTGAAGGAAAACGCCTGGATCAGCGTGACAAAAAGTAGATAGCCCATGCTCGCCTCGAAAATCGAATGGCGGCGACGATAGCGGGTTTTGCGCCAGACCGCGAACCCTCGAACAGCACAAATCCCTGTGGGAGCGGGCTTGCCCGCGATGAGGGAGGGTCAGGCAAGTATTTGTCGACTGACACTCCGCCATCGCGGGCAAGCCCGCTCCCACAGGGACTTATGTGAAATTCGGATGTGCAGTGTTCAGAAAAATCGCAGACAAAAAAAAGCCCGATCTCGCTAAAGCGTTCAATCGGGCTACAGCACTCAGGAGCAAAAGTGCAAAGGGAGGTTCGATGCGCGTGGAACCTTGAAGGGGTTGCGCCAGGTCACTAGACCATCCAGCGATTATCTGGCGATTAACCGATCAAGCGACCTGAGACAGTTTGGCGTTGGCCTGATTCAGGCCCTTCTCCTGGAAGTCACCGCCCAGGTTCATGCCCTCGGCATGGATAAAGGTCACGTCGTTGATGCCGATGAAACCCATCACCTGGCGCAGGTACGGTTCCTGATGATCCGCAGGACCACCGGCATACACACCACCGCGAGCAGTCAGGACAAAGGCGCGCTTGCCGTTGAGCAGACCTTGCGGACCGGTTTCGGTGTACTTGAAGGTCACCCCGGCGCGCAGCACATGATCGAGCCAGGCCTTAAGCGTGCTCGGGATCGCAAAGTTGTACATCGGTGCGGCCATCACCAGCACGTCGGCGGCAAGCAGCTCATCAGTCAATTGGTTGGAGCGGTCCAGCGACGCCTGTTCGCTGTCGTTGCGCTGTTCGGCGGGCTTCATCCAGCCACCGAGCAAGTTGGCGTCCAGATGCGGCACCGGGTTCGCGGCGAGGTCACGCACGGTGATCTGATCGGCAGGATGCGCGGCTTTCCACTGAGCGATGAAGGTCTGGGTCAGTTGACGGGAAACCGAGTCTTGCTGGCGGGCACTGCTTTCGATGATCAGAACGCGGGACATGGTGTGTAGCCTCCATCCGAGAATGTTGTAAGTCGATGGAGTGAAGGTTAAACAGAGTCTAATCGATGAAAAAGCGTAAATAATTGCTGCAAAGCATCGAATAATTAGTTTAGATGCTGACACATACCCTGTGGGAGCGAGCTTGCTCGCGAATTGGCCGTATCAGTCGACATCATTGTTGAATGACATACCGCTTTCGCGAGCAAGCTCGCTCCCACAAGGGTTCGCGGTGCTATTTCGGGGTGCAGGTCAGTTTGATGCGCAGCTTGATGATCTCGCGGGTGAACTTGGCCGTAGCGTTTTTATGCTTGCCCGCCGGCACATCGATGCTGCGGGTGCGCGGTGCTTCCGGGCCGTTGCTGAACACCGCACGGCAGGTCGCATCGACGTCACCGTAATTGGCCACGCGGATCGAGCCGATGTCGTTGTCCGTGTCGTAAGTCTCGTAGTCGATCTTCATGCCATTGAGATCCTTTTGCACGTCGATCGGATAGGCAAACGCGGTCAACGGCAGCAGCGCCAGCACCACACAACAGAATTTTTTCATTCGGCAGTCTCCATGAGGGACGGCCAGCTTAGGACAAGAGGAGCTATTGATGAAAGCGCCCCGCGTGACCCTTGATCAATGGCGAACGTTGCAGGCCGTGGTCGACCACGGCGGATTCGCCCAGGCCGCCGAGGCCCTGCACCGTTCGCAATCGTCGGTGAGCTACACCGTCGCCCGCATGCAGGATCAGCTCGGTGTGCCGTTGCTGCGCATCGACGGGCGCAAAGCTGTGCTCACCGAAGCCGGCGGCGTATTGCTGCGCCGTTCGCGGCAATTGGTCAAACAGGCCAGCCAATTGGAAGACCTCGCCCATCACATGGAGCAAGGCTGGGAAGCTGAAGTGCGGCTGGTGGTCGATGCGGCCTACCCGAGCGCGCGGATCGTCCGTGCCCTGACCGCGTTCATGCCGCAGAGTCGCGGCTGCCGCGTGCGTCTGCGCGAGGAAGTGTTGTCGGGCGTCGAGGAAGTGCTGCTCGAAGGCGTGGCGGATCTGGCCATCACCGGCCTGAGCATTCCGGGCTACCTGGGTACGGAATTGAGCGATGTCGAGTTCGTCGCCGTTGCCCACCCTGATCACCCGCTGCATCGGCTCAACCGCGAGCTGAGCTTTCAGGATCTGGAAACCCAGATGCAAGTGGTGATCCGCGACTCCGGCCGCCAGCAGCCGCGCGATGTCGGCTGGCTCGGCGCCGAGCAGCGCTGGACCGTCGGCAGCCTCGCCACCGCCGCGACCTTCGTCAGCAGCGGCCTGGGCTTTGCCTGGCTACCGCGGCACATGATCGACCGCGAACTCAAGGATGGTTCGCTCAAGCTGCTACCGTTGGACCGAGGCGGCAGCCGCAATTCGAGTTTCTATCTGTATTCGAACAAGGACAAACCCTTGGGCCCAGCCACGCAAATCCTCATCGAACTGCTGCGCACCTTCGACACCTTGCCGCTGGACGCACCGTTTGCCGCACCTGAACAAGCCTGACACGGAGTTCACCGATGGCGTATTTCGAGCACGAAGGTTGCAACCTGCACTACGAGGAATATGGCCACGGTGCGCCGTTGCTGCTGGTTCACGGGCTCGGCTCGAGCACCCTGGACTGGGAAATGCAGATCCCCGCGCTGGCCGCGCACTACCGGGTGATCGTCCCGGACATACGCGGCCACGGGCGCTCGGACAAACCCCGCGAGCGCTACAGCATCGCCGGGTTCAGCGCCGACCTGCTGGCCTTGATCGAACACCTGCGCCTCGGCCCGGTGCACTACGTCGGGCTGTCGATGGGCGGAATGATCGGTTTTCAACTGGCCGTCGATCAGCCGCAGGTGCTCAAGAGCCTGACCATTGTCAACAGCGCACCACAGGTCAAATTGCGCAGCCGCGATGATTATTGGCAGTGGTTCAAACGCTGGAGCCTGATGCGCCTGCTCAGCCTGGAAACCATCGGCAAAGCCCTCGGCAGCAAACTTTTCCCCAAGCCGGAACAGGCCGATCTGCGACGGAAAATGGCCGAACGCTGGGCAAAAAACGACAAACGTGCTTATCTCGCCAGCTTCGATGCGATCGTGGGCTGGGGCGTTCAGGAACGACTTTCCCGGGTGTCCTGTCCAACGCTCGTCATCAGCGCCGACCGTGACTACACACCGGTGGCGTTAAAGGAAACCTATGTAAAACTGCTGCCGGATGCGCGGCTGGTGGTCATTGACGACTCGCGCCATGCCACCCCGCTCGATCAACCCGAACGCTTCAATCACACGCTGCTGGATTTTCTCGCCACAGCCGACCTTCACTCTCAGGATCACTGACCCATGCTGAAAAAACTCGCCCTCGCCGCCGGCTCCGTACTGTTTGCCGCCAACCTGATGGCTGCTACCCCGGCCAAGGCGCCTCACGTGCTGCTGGACACCACCAACGGCCAGATCGAAATCGAACTGGACCCGGTCAAGGCACCGATCAGCACGAAGAACTTCCTTGAATACGTCGACAGCGGCTTCTACAACAACACCATTTTCCACCGCGTGATCCCGGGCTTCATGGCTCAGGGCGGCGGCTTCACCCAGCAGATGCAACAGAAAGAAACCAAGGCGCCGATCAAGAACGAGGCCAGCAATGGCCTGCACAACGTTCGTGGCACCCTGTCGATGGCGCGTACTTCCAACCCTGATTCGGCGACCAGCCAGTTCTTCATCAACGTTGCCGACAACGCATTCCTTGACCCGGGCCGTGACGCCGGTTACGCGGTGTTCGCCAAAGTGGTCAAGGGCATGGACGTCGTGGACATCATCGTCAACTCGCAGACCACCACCAAAAGCGGCATGCAAAACGTGCCTGTCGACCCTGTGATCATCAAGTCGGCCAAGCGCATCGACTGAGTTTCGCCGGGCATATCGAGCGGCGCCCGGCTGAGCTTGCGCCGCTCGCACTGATAAAAGGAGAGCCCGGATTCCGGGCGGTTATCTGATGCTCTATCGCCGTTTCGAACAACTGATCGATATCTTCCGCGACGCCCCGACGGCGTCCCCGCCGGACCGCGTCTGGCCCTTCTACGTCTATTACCTGAAGCAGGTCTGGCCAAGTTTTGCTGCCCTGCTCGTCATCGGCCTGTTTGCCTCATTGATCGAAGTAGCGCTGTTCAGCTACCTGAGCCGCATCATCGATCTGGCCCAAGGCACGCCCAACCCGAATTTCTTCAGCGACCACGCCCTCGAATTGACCTGGATGCTGGTGGTCGCTCTGGTGCTGCGACCGATCTTCTTTGCCCTGCACGACCTGCTGGTGCATCAGACCCTGAGCCCCGGCATGACCAGCATGATCCGCTGGCAGAACCACAGCTACGTGCTCAAGCAGAGCCTGAATTTCTTCCAGAACGACTTCGCCGGGCGCATCGCCCAGCGCATCATGCAGACCGGCAACTCGCTGCGCGATTCTGCCGTGCAAGCGGTCGACGCGCTGTGGCACGTGGTGATCTATGCGATCAGCTCGCTGGTGCTGTTCGCCGAGGCCGACTGGCGCCTGATGATCCCGTTGCTGACCTGGATCGTCGCCTACATCGGCGCGCTGTATTACTTCGTGCCACGGGTGAAGGAGCGCTCGGTGGAAGCCTCTGACGCGCGCTCGAAACTGATGGGGCGCATCGTCGATGGCTACACCAACATCGCCACGCTGAAATTGTTTGCCCACACCAACTTCGAACAGCACTACGCCAAGGAAGCCATCGAAGAACAGACCGTCAAAGCGCAGATGGCCGGTCGTGTGGTGACCAGCATGGACGTGGCGATCACCACCATGAACGGCCTGCTGATCGTCGGCACCACGGCGCTGGCGTTGTGGCTGTGGACGCAGTCGCTGATCACCGTCGGCGCGATTGCCCTGGCCACCGGCCTGGTGATTCGTATCGTCAACATGTCCGGCTGGATCATGTGGGTGGTCACCGGCATTTTCGAAAACATCGGCATGGTTCAGGACGGTCTGCGCACCATTTCGCAACCGGTCAGCGTCACCGACCGCGAGCAGGCCAAACCGCTGGCCGTGGCCTCGGGCGAAGTGCGTTTCGAGCACGTGGATTTTCACTACGGCAAGAAGCACGGGATCATCGGCGACCTCAACCTGAACATCAAACCGGGGGAAAAAATCGGTTTGATCGGCCCGTCCGGCGCTGGCAAATCAACCCTGGTCAACCTGTTGCTGCGCCTGTATGACGTCGAGGGCGGGCGCATCCTGATCGATGGGCAGAACATCGCCGACGTCGGCCAGGAAAGCCTGCGCGCGCGGATCGGCATGATCACCCAGGACACCTCGCTGCTGCACCGCTCGATCCGCGACAACTTGCTCTACGGCAAACCGGATGCGACCGATGCCGAGCTGTGGGAGGCGGTGCACAAGGCTCGCGCTGATGAGTTCATTCCACTGCTGTCCGACGCTGAAGGCCGCAGCGGTTTCGATGCGCATGTCGGCGAGCGCGGGGTGAAATTGTCGGGCGGTCAGCGCCAGCGCATCGCGATTGCGCGGGTGCTGCTCAAGGACGCGCCGATCCTGATCATGGACGAAGCCACCTCGGCACTGGATTCGGAAGTCGAAGCGGCGATTCAGGAAAGCCTCGAGACCTTGATGCAAGGCAAAACCGTGATCGCCATCGCCCACCGTCTCTCGACCATCGCGCGCATGGATCGCTTGGTGGTGCTGGAAAACGGCAAGATCGCCGAGAGCGGCACCCATGCCGAACTGCTCGCCCATCGTGGCCTGTATGCGCGCTTGTGGGCGCACCAGACCGGAGGGTTTGTCGGTATCGATTGATCGCGCGATATGATCGTTCCCACGTTCTGCGTGGGAATGCCTCAAGGGACGCTCCGCGTCCAGTGACGCGGAGCGTCACGG